>JBJTMZ010000280.1:0-2666 GCA_046073805.1 Aquirufa sp. | reverse complement strand
CGAACAAGATGCTTGAAAAACTAAGTCCTGAGGCATTTTTAATTGCAGCGGATCAATATCCTATTTTAGATGTTCGTTCCCCTGGAGAATACTTGCGTGCACACATACCTGGTGCCATTTCCTTTCCGATTTTTGATGATGCAGAACGTGCTCGCGTAGGGACAAGCTATAAGCAAGTTGGGAAAGATGCCGCAATCGAATTAGGACTGGAATTCGTGGGGCCTAAAATGGCCCAATGGGTGAAGAAGGCGAAGAAACTCGCCGTGGACAATACCATCCTCGTACACTGTTGGCGTGGCGGCATGCGCTCCGGAAGCATGGCCTGGTTGTTTGAGACCGCTGGCTTAAAGGTCAAAATTCTTGTGGGCGGCTACAAAGCCTATCGCACTTATGTCCTAAGTGAATTTGACCGTAAGATTCCATTCGTGGTTTTAGGAGGAAAAACGGGTAGTGGAAAGACCGACATTTTAATCGAGATGCAAAAGCGCGGTGCACAAGTCATCGATTTAGAAGGAATAGCCCATCACCGCGGATCGGTATTTGGGCACTTAGGACTAGCGCCTCAGCCCACAAGTGAGCATTTTGAGAACGAGGTTGTCGGGCAGCTCCGACAAATGGACTACAGCAAGCCCATTTGGATTGAAGACGAAAGTAGGCACATCGGAAAGGTATTTATGCCTTTGGGCTTGTACGCACAGCTTCGTGCTGCACCTGTATTGTTTTTGGATATCGCGGCGAAATACCGACTACCCTATTTGGTTGAAGTCTATGCACATTATCCCAAGGAGGATCTCGCCCATGCGGTAGGGAAAATCAAAAAACGCCTAGGAGGCGATTTCTACAAAAGTGCCATGGAGGCCTTGGAAGTAGATGATTTCACCCAAGTAGCTGCGATTACCTTGAATTATTATGATAAAGCCTATTTACATGGTTTACACCAAAGGCCCGCAGAACAAATTCAAGAAATTGTCATCCATACATTAGAAACCAGCCTACAAACGGATGCTGTCATGGCACATCCACTTTGTCAAACCCGATTTTCGTAAAGCCTATGTTACCTGAAAAATTCTTAGCTGAAATCTTGGATCGTCATGTCAATACGGAATCGTTCCCGGCGACGTCTGATATTAAAAAATTGTTTACCAAAATTGTATTGACCCTTTTCCCTGAGCAAGCACGTAAACAACTATGTCAAGCCGATGATCTTCGATTAGTCTGGGAATCCATCGAAAATGGATTGGAAAGTTTGTTGCATGCCATGGCAGATAAATTACCTGACACGCCACAAAACATTACATCGAGGTACATGGAGCGCATTCCTGGGATTTATCAATTGCTCTTGACGGATGTTGAGGCCATGGTGAATGGCGACCCAGCCGCGACGACAGATTATGAAGTGATACGAACATATCCAGGATTTTATGCCCTGGCTTTTTATCGACTAGCACATGGCCTTCACGAGGAGAAAGTACCATTAATCCCTCGGATTTTAACGGAATATGCCCATTCCAAAACTGGAATTGACATACATCCCGGCGCTCAAATCGGTCAATATTTTTTCATGGATCATGGGACCGGGATTGTGATCGGGGAAACGTGTGTGATAGGGGAACGCGTGAAAATCTATCAAGGTGTAACGCTAGGCGCGCTTTCCGTAGACAAGTCGATGGCATCTACCAAGCGACATCCTAGTATCGAAGATGGAGTTGTTATCTATTCCGGTGCTACGATTCTCGGAGGAGACACGGTCGTAGGTGCAAACTCCATCATTGGCGGAAACGTGTGGTTGACACGTAGTGTGGCGGCCAACACAAAAATCTATCATCAAGAAAATCAAAAAATCATTCAAGAATAAGATGGCTGCTTTATTGGATTTAGTGGGCAATACACCCCTCGTTGATTTGAATAAATTACACAATAATCCCAAGGTTCGCATATTGGGCAAGTTGGAAGGCAACAATCCCGGCGGATCGGTTAAAGATCGCGCAGCCAAAAACATGATTGAAGCGGCAATGAATCGTGGGGATATTAAACCCGGGATGAAATTAATCGAAGCAACCTCGGGTAATACGGGAATTGCATTGGCGATGATTGCCCGACTTTATGATTTAGAAATCGAATTAGCCATGCCAGCTAATTCTACTCGGGAACGCGTGTTGACGATGGAAGCATTTGGGGCAAAGGTTACACTCACCGAGAGCATCGAATCTGCGCGAGATTACGCGCTTGAAAAAGCGGCTACAGGCAATTTCGTCTTATTAAATCAGTTTGAAAATCCGGATAATTACTTGGCGCATTATAAAACAACAGGCCCAGAAATTTACCGAGATACCCAAGGTCAGGTCACTCATTTTGTGAGTTCGATGGGAACGACGGGGACCATCATGGGAACGTCGATGTATTTAAAGGAGCAGAATCCAGACATTCAGATTGTGGGCTGTCAGCCAACAGAAGGTTCGAAAATTCCCGGAATTCGTCGGTGGCCCGAGGCTTACCGACCGAAAATCTACCAACCGGAACGTGTAGATCGTATCATGGACATTTCGGAAGAGGAAGCAACCGCTATGACCCGTCGGATGGCGAAGGTGGAAGGTGTTTTTGGCGGAATGAGTAGTGGAGGTGGCGTTGCGGCAAGCGTCCGACTTGCTCACGAAATAAACGAAGGG
>JBJTMZ010000279.1:0-5240 GCA_046073805.1 Aquirufa sp. | reverse complement strand
TATTAATTAATTCCTTATATTTAGGTCTATGAATCGAATAGACCTTCCTTGGATCAACCAGATTAAACATAAGAGGCAGCCCGATGGACATAAAAAGTCCTTCGGGCATGTCTTGATTATCGCTGGAAGTGCAGGTAAAGTGGGAGCCGCACTTTTGTGCGCGCGTGCAGCTTTGCATGCAGGCTGTGGGATGGTGACGGCCATGATTCCAGAAGAAGGTGTGGGACCACTATTATCAAACAGTCCCGAAATCATGTACCGCACGGAGTCGGATTTATCAACGATTAATTTGGAACCTTATGATGCCATTGCCTTTGGGCCTGGTTTAGGTTTTTCGATACAGGTTCGTCGGAATTTAGAATTTCTTTTACAGAATTACGCAGGGCCTATCGTCTTTGATGCGGATGCCTTAACCCTGTTGGGCTCCTATGAATCTTTGATTTCACAGGTAAAACCTCACCATATACTGACACCGCATCCGGGTGAGTTTGCGCGTTTGGGAAGTTTGGAGTTTGATGCCGTAAATCGAGATAAACAAGCCTTGGATTTTGTGTCGAACTATGCCTGTCAATTATTACTAAAAGGCGCCCCAACGATTGTGGTGACGGATTCCAAGGAGCTTTACATCAATAGCACGGGAAATGATGGGATGGCGACGGCTGGCTCGGGGGATGTGTTGACCGGTATTATTGCCTCACTCTGTGCGCAGGAATATGCCCCGGAAGTGGCGGTTCGATTGGGGGCTTATATACATGGATTATCGGGCGATTTGGCGATACAAAAAAAGTCGAAGGCCTCTTTGGTGGCCTCCGACTTGATCGATCATTTGAGTGAGATTCGTCTGTTAGACTAAAATTGCTTTCGCGAATTCCACACATTTTTTAACCTCAGCTACCGCATCAGACCCCGCAGGAATGTCGTATTCCAATTCGATGGTTGCTGGGAACTTGTATTTGTTTTTCTTCATTGCTGTCAAAATCTCTTTCAATGGCGTATCGCCTGTTCCCCAAACAAGGTTTTTGGCTCCATTTTCTTTGGAAGTGCGATCTTTGATGTGCAAGGATGTGATGCGATCTTTTTTCGCTTCGATTAACGCCAATAGACTTGCTGTTGTATGCGGCGCGCCTACTGCGATGTAATGGCCAGCATCCAAATTCATGGAGTTATAAGGAGATTGAGCCAATGCCTCATCAAAGGAATTATCTTTCACTTGTAAGTGCGCGTGGTAGCCAAAATAGATGCCATGTTTCGCTCCAAGGTCGCCTAATCGTTGGGTTTGTTTAGGGTCCGTTGGTAATTCAACGGTCACGGATTTAGCACCTAAGATTTTTGCGGTCTTCAATGCGTATTCCACTTCTCCGTCTGAATTGTTGGGACTAAATGCATTGGGCTTATAGGCATACACGCTGATACCCGCTTTATCCAATTTGGCACGAACTTCCTTGAATTTATCCATGGAAACTGATTCACGCCAAGCGCGTACATCTTCTTGGTATTTCTTCATCGCCGCTTTTTGCTCATCCGTCAAGGTAGGACGTGGCTGGCCCGGAACCCAACGCATTTGCACTGGGTTTGCTGGTTTTCCTGCGTATTCCTCAACTGCATCTCCCATTAATTCTGTCGCTGAAATGCCAGATTGCACTAAGTAGCCAATGATTTCATCAATTGATCCGGGCATGCTGCGGTAAGAATACGTAATGCAGCCGATTTGGACGCCACCAAATTTGGAATCCGGTTTTGCCGAAGCAAAAGCAAATGCGGAAGGTTTTGCAAATAAAAGGCCTAAAGAGGCAAGTGAGCCGGCTGCTAAAAATTGCCGACGGGAGTTGTTGTATTTATTTTTCATAGGTCAATTAGGTTTGAGTAATCAAGTATAAGCATCCTTTTTTAAAAAATATGCAGATGGGAGAATTTTGCGACGAAAACGGTAAAAGCTAAGAGTTGAGAACTAAGAACTAAGAGTTAAGTGGTATACGTCAGTGGTCAGTGTTCAGTAGTCAGTTGTCAGTAGTATATATTAGTTCTCAACTCTTAGTTCTTAGCTCTCAACTCTTAGCTCCTAATTCTTAGTTCTTAGTTCATAGTTCTCAACTCTTAGTTCTTAGATTTTACCTCAATTTTCGTATTCGGTTCATACGAGTTAATCACCTCCAGGCCATTTGCCTTCCAAATCATTGTCCAATGATGCGGGCTTTCGAAATAACGCAGGGTAATTTCAATCGATTGATCATCTAAGATTCGATAGCTACCCGCATAATCGAAAGGTGCTTTTTTCGCTAAATCGACGCGCGCGGCACGTAGCATATAGGGGCCCACTAAATTTGACTTACCGATTCCCCATTTTCTGTAGCCGAGTTTAAAGGTGTGATTGCTTGAGTCTTTGGTGCTTATCGTTAGTGTCGTAGCATCCCAATTCGATTTCAATGCCATTTTTGCAAAATCAAATGGGTTTTTATCCAGAATCAATTCGCTGTCCAGGGGCATGTTTGGTTGGTTTGAAACGGGAGCCTCTAATTGTCGGGAGGCATTAAATGCTTTCAAGGCTGCTA
This sequence comes from Aquirufa sp., assembly GCA_046073805.1. GTDB lineage: Bacteria > Bacteroidota > Bacteroidia > Cytophagales > Spirosomataceae > Aquirufa. Next base: position 2,691 of record JBJTMZ010000279.1, on the reverse strand, counting down.
AAGCCTTGGGGTTTTTAGGAAGAGCTTTGGCCTGAAATGCAGGAAGTAAATTCGCCCAAACTTGGTTAAGATCATCCGGCAAATCCTGGGATTCCGAGGTGATGATTAAGACGGCATCTTGTTCCGGCATCATGAGAATATATTGACCGTATGCGCCATCGCCACGGAAGGAATTATGCCGACTCCGCCAAAACTGGTACCCGTATCCCTGAATCCAATCTGCATATTGTCCGGTTGCCCGTTTTTCCGCAGTTGCATCGGGTTCTTGGTCGATGTGTTTGCTGGTGGCTTCCTCGACCCATGCTGCAGGTAAAATCTGTTTTCCTTCGAATTTACCCTTGTTGAGATACAACAAACCCAATTTAGCCATGTCTTCCGTTTTGACCCGAATTCCCCATCCACCTACATTGATTCCTTTTTGGTCCGATTCCCAATCGATTCCCGAAATGTGTAAGGGATCAAGTAAACGAGGTTTTAAATAGGCCAAAGTTGTTTCACCAGTCACTTTTTGAATGATTGCCGACAGCATGTAGGTCGCAAGCGTGTTATAAAGAAATTTGGTTCCGGGTTTAGCGACGATCGGATGATTTAGAAATCCCCGAATCCAATCGGGTTGCATAACGATTACACTGCGAAGGGGTTCTTTTTCGTGGCCTACCGACATGGTCAATAGGTCTTGCACGCGTAGATCTTGAATAAATGGTTTGTCCTTTAAGTCCGAATATTCCGGGAAAAATGAAATAACCTTATCTTGAACGCTCAAGCGTTTTTCGGCCACCGCAAATCCGATGGCTGTTGAGGTCCAACTTTTGGATACAGAATACATGGAATGAACCTTATCAGCCGCATAGGGCTTCCACCAAGCTTCCGAGATGACCTTTCCATGACGAATCAGCATATACGAATGTAATTCGTGTTTTTTAGGGTCAATTTTCTCGATGTATTTTTGGATGGCTTCCGACGAAACGCCTTCAGCCTCGGGGGTACTTCGGGGAAGAGATTGGCTGAATGCGGGGATGCTAAGTAGGCAAATAAGGCCGAGCAGGATACGTAATTTCATGGTTTATCGGTTTAAAGCAGATACAATGTATAAAAAATGCGGTAAATTGTTGGCTGTTTATTTAAGCTATGTCCAAAGAAATCGTTGCCCGTGTTCAGCATTTATCAGCCTCCTATGGTTCGCAGGAAGTATTGAGCGATATTTCCTTCGAAATAGCTGCGGATGAATGTTTAGCGGTTGTGGGGGCGATGGGTTCGGGAAAAACGACCTTAGCCAAAGCTCTTTCGGGTCGATTGTTTCGTAAGGGGGAAGTGTGGTTTCAGTGGGCTTTTGTGCTCTATGTGGAGCAGCAACATCATTTTAAGAATCGTTCGAACATTTCAGAATTTTACCTACAACAACGCTTTAATTCCTCAGATTCGGAAGACTCCTATACGGTTCGGGAGAAATTAGAAGGATTGGAGGTTGCGGAATGGATACCCGTTTTTGGCATTGAACATTTATTGGATAAGCCACTTTTGCAACTTTCGAATGGCGAGAACAAGCGACTACAGATTGTGAAAGCTTTAGGCCAAAAGCCGGATTGGTTGTTGTTAGATAATCCTTATTTAGGTTTGGACGTTTCTGGCCGTGCAATCTTGTCGGCCGGTTTATCGGAATTAACCCAACGGGGTATTCGGTTTATCTTGTTTTTGTCGGGAGGTGAGTTGCCGGGATTTGTTAATAAGGTCTATCATTTACCCAAACTAGCGAGTGTGGTGGCTTTCAGCCCCAGACTGAAGTCTGGGGATATAAATGATATTAGGCCCAACCTGAAGTCTGGGCTTGGAAATAAGATTATTAAGCCCAGCCTTCAGGCAGGGGACTCACAGAGAGAAGATGAGATAATTTCCTTGAAGGATGTCACCATTCGCTATGGCTCCAAAACAATATTGGATCATTTTTCTTGGACGATTCAGCGCGGGGAGCGCTGGGTATTAAGGGGACCGAATGGGGCGGGAAAATCAACTTTGCTGAGTTTGATAACGGCCGATAACCCGCAGTCGTATTCGCAGGATATCACGTTGTTTGGTCGGAGACGTGGGACGGGTGAGAGTATTTGGGATATTAAGAAAAATATAGGTTATGTGAGTGCGGAGATGCATTTGTATTTCAAGGAAACGGGAACGAGTTTTTCGGTCGTGGCGTCCGGTTTATTTGATTTATTGGGCGTTACCCGGAAGGTCAATAAGGAGCAGGTCGCCCAAGTGGATGCATGTTTGGCATTATTTAGGTTGGAATATTTGCGAGATCGGAGTTTTCATACACTTTCGACGGGAGAGCAGAAGATGGTTTTAATTGCGCGTGCGTTTGTTAAAAATCCACCTTTATTTATCCTCGACGAACCCTGTCAGGGTTTGGATGCGACGCAAGTTCGACTATTAAAAGATGTGATTAATCAGATTGCTGATGTTTCAGACATGACTCTGATTTTTGTTTCGCATTACGCAGAGGATGTGCCGGAGTGTGTAGGGCGGGTATTGGAGTTATATTGACGCGGTGCTTCGGCTATGCCCTAGGCTAAAGCCTAGGGTTAATAACCTCAGACTTTAGTCTGAGGGGGGGATACGAGGAATCACGTATCTACAATGTGCCATATTTTAGAATCATCTCACATACCGCTTATCATGCGGGACAGATTGCGATGATTC
>JBJTMZ010000278.1:0-24608 GCA_046073805.1 Aquirufa sp. | reverse complement strand
TTTGTAGGGAACGACCATAGCATTGATTGATTTGCGTAAGTCTAACGATGTGCTTAGGCAAATTGTTTAGGCAAAAATACCAATTTTATTTGGTTTAATGGGGCGCCATGCTGAAAATACCCACCAAGCACCACATGATGATGAAGCTGATGAGCATGGAGAAATTGACGATGGCTGCTGCGATGCCCGTATCAAAATTGAGTTCGTCTGAATAGGTGATCAATGTCATTCCTGCCGGTAAAATGAGACAGATAAGCAGCATGTTGCGATATTGGAATTCAAAAGGAACCGTGTAGTATAATATTAGTCCGATACTGAGGCCTAAGAGGTAACGTAATCCCAACACTTGAAATACTTTTGCGAAGGCTATTTTGGGTAATCGCACGCTAAAATAAATCCCCATCAGTAAAAGTACCATGGGCTTATTTCCTTTGGCGATGGTATCGATGATGTCCATGGCCAAGGGTAAGACGGGTATTTGGAAAATATTACAAGTCAAGCCGATGAGCATCGCTTGGAAAGGGGGAAGTGTAAAGATTTTCTTGAGCACGTGCTTCCATGGATTGGAGGGTCCATGATTTCCGGAGAGATAAGTCCCCATGCCGTAATTGACCATGAAGTTGATGACAGAATTCCCTAAATCGAACATAATCGCATAGGTCAATCCTTCCCAGCCCCAAATGCCTTCAATGAGCGGATAGGCGAATAATCCCAGGTTCCAGCCCGCCGATCCCATGGTTAGGATTCCCCGATGTTCCGGTTTCTCCTTTTTAAAAATTAAAAACCCAAGGTAAGAGGATAGAAATCCAAATAACATGGCGATCAAGGGTAACCATCCCAGAGCGGCCGAAAGTTTTACTTTCAACATGGTTGCAAAGACCAAAGCAGGGAAGGTGGTATGCATCAGGAATTTGGAGATGGATTTCGCATCTTTGAGGTCAATGAACTTGAGGCTTTTAAGTAAATAGCCGATTCCAATGATGATTAATGCGGATCCAAAGACCAGGTTGGTCGTGTTCATACTTCAATGCTTTCAGGTTTAGGGAGTGCGATTCGAAATGTACTTCCTTTGTTTATTTCAGTTGATTTCAAGGTTAATTTACCCTCATGGTAGTTTTCCACGATCCTTTTGGCCAGTGTTAAGCCCAGTCCCCAACCCCGTTTTTTGGTACTATAACCCGGGTTGAAAATTTTCGACATGTTGGCCGGAAGGATACCCTTACCCGTATCTGATATGTCGATGTAAAGTTGATTATTCTTACCTTCATGTAAATAGATCAACATTTGGCCGGTGCCACTCATGGCGTCAACGGCATTCTTACAAATGTTTTCAATCACCCATTCGAATAGGTATTTATTTACATTCGCCGTTTGACCTGGTGTCATCGTAGATTTGATTTCAATAAATACCTTAGTAGAAATACGAATTTTCAAATAGCCGATGAAGCTTGAGATTAATTCTTCGAGGTCTTCTTCTTTAAGGATTGGCGTGGATCCAATGTTTGAAAAACGAGTTGTGATGGTTTCCAAACGTTGAATATCCTTGCTTAATTCAATGACAATTTCCGGATTAATGTGGGGTTCATTGCGTAGGATTTCGACCCAAGCGGTCAGGGAGGAGAGGGGGGTCCCCAACTGGTGTGCTGTTTCTTTGGCAAGTCCCACCAAAACTCGATTTTGTTCCGCACGTCTCGAATAGGAAAAGAAGATATACCCAAGGAAGCCGACAATTAAAACAACGAGTAATTGAGAGAGCGGGTAATACCTCAATAATTTTAAGAGCCTCGAGTTGCCGTAATAAATATATTCCTTTTGAAAACCCATATCCATTTCGATGGGCTTATTATTTTCGGCGATGATTTCTTTAAGTTTGGCTTTCAGGAGCACTTGTTTTGCCTCCACATCAATAGCCTCCGGCATCGTGATGTTGATTGAATTCAAATGCCCGCTACCATCTTTCCAGATTACGGGAATGGTGTTATTTTCATTGATTTTTTTGATTCGCTCAAAGAAAAAATTGATGTCGGCATTCTCATCACTCGTCATCACATACCGAATGGTTTCCGCATATAATTCGATTTGTTGCTTCTCTCGTTCCTCTAATTTGGATACCAATCCATCGGTAAAATAAAGCGAGAATCCAGCCATGAATACGCATACGGCAAAGAAAATAACCTTCAACCATGTATCACGGTTGTAAAAGGCAAGCGGCAGGGCAACTTCTTTAGTAAGTATTTTCATATCTCCATGGCTTAAACTACCATTCCTCACAAATTACTCACCGTTTATCCATAAATCAAAAATATTTTTTCTAAGGTACTTTGCATTACATAGTACCTTTTATACATTTGTCCTATCAAATAAACAAATCAAAGCGATGGATATTGAAAATGCCAAGGTGCAGATGCGGAAAGGGATATTAGAATTCTGTATTCTGCAAATCATTTCACGCGGGGAGGTATATGCCTCAACCATGTTGACGGAATTAACATCGGCTAAAATTATGGTGGTTGAGGGGACCTTGTACCCTCTCCTTACCCGATTAAAGAATGCTGGTTTTCTCGACTACAAATGGGTGGAGTCAGCCTCCGGTCCGCCTCGAAAATATTATGTGTTAACCGAAAAGGGGGAATCCTTTTTAGCGGAATTACATGGAACCTGGGATGATCTTCAGAGCTCAGTTTCCCAAATCGTTCATCCTCAAACACCCCAAGCTTAATTTTTACAGATATGAAAAAGACCCTATCTATTAATATCGCCGGCATTGTCTTCCACATTGAGGAAGATGCATTTGCTACCTTGGATGCCTATTTAAAATCCATCCATACTTATTTTCAGAATTTCGAAGGATCAAAAGAAATTATTGATGACATCGAAGCGCGTATTGCCGAAAAATTTTGGAATATCCGTGAGTCGGAGAAAACAGAGGCAATTTCACAAGAACATGTGGATGCACTCATCGCATCTTTAGGTACCATCGCCGATTTCCAAGAAATCGAAGATCGTGACACCCAAGAACAAAAGCAGACGGGGGCGCCTAAGGCTGATTTTACCAAGCCATTTCGTCGTGATTTAACCAACAAAAAATTGGGAGGCGTGGCATCCGGAATTGCTAACTATTTTGAAATGGATCCGATTTGGGTGCGTTTGATTTTGGTGGTTGGTTTCTTTGGATTGATTCCGTTGTTACATGCCGCCAACTTTATCTTCTGGGTATACATTGTTTGTTGGATTGCTGTTCCTGGCGAAACGCGTGAAGATTCTGAAAAGTCCTACCGCAAATTCTACCGTGATCCTGAGCATAAAGTGGTTGGCGGTGTCATGGCAGGTATCGCGGCTTATACGGGTTGGGACGTAGGATTATTACGTGTCTTAGCCGTAATCTCTTTGTTCTTTTTTGGTTCAGGAGCTGCAGCCTATATTATCATCATGGCGATCACGCCAGAGGCGAAATCCCTTACGGATAAAATGGCGATGACGGGAGAGCCTATCACCTTGGAAAACATTGAGAAGAATATCAAGGATACATTTCAGCCGGGTGCAAGTGAGGAGAATACGTTAACGCGCATTTTACTTTTTCCATTCCGCGCGTTGGCAACTGTTTTCACGGCGCTAAAGCCGGTATTGATGGGTATAAAATGGTTTGCGCAATACCTGGCAGGTATCGTCTTGCTGATCATTGCCATCGCTTTCGCGGTTGCATTAGTAGTTTTAACTACCTCGGGTATTTCAGGATTTGATCATGGGCAAATTGGACTTGCCTTCGGAGAAGCCATTCCCATTTATTTATTAGTACAAGATCTTCCAGCTTGGTCTATCTGGGCCGCTTATGCCGCGATTATCCCCATGGTCTTGGGAATTGGTATTGGCGGTTTATCTCTGTTGATGAATCGTAAACTCACCAACAAAACCTATTCGTATACTTCTACGACGATAGCGATTATTGGTTGGGTCGGATTATTCGCCGCATTCAGTTTTGTGGGGCGTAATTTCCAGCGTACAGCCTCCGTTAGTCAAGTTAAAGAAATCTCAGCTGATTCAGCTTATGTGTTTGATGTGAATCGGGAATCCAACGAAACGATGTGGGAGAAGTTATTGGGAAATACGATGATTACCGACGAGTTATTGGACGAAGATGAGCAACATGATTTCAATCGAGGTGGGTTTTCAAGATCTCAAATTGTGTTAGAGGGCTATGATGGAAAAACAATTCAAGTGATCGCTTTTGCTAAATCAAATGGACGGACACGTTCCGAAGCGGAGGCGAATGCCAAAGCAATTCAATACCATTATGATCTTAAAGGGAATAAACTGGTGATGGATAGTCACTTTGGTTTGAAGAATTTAAAATTCAGAAACCAACGGATGCGTGTGAAGGTATTGATTCCTTATGGCGTGAATTTCGGAATGACGCGTGAATTTGGCTATTTCATTGAAAATGTTTTGCCGAGTGGGTATTTCAATGAAGACGATGGGGATTTATTTGTGGGATCTAAATGGACATTCTCCATGGATAAGGGTTTGATCTGCTTAAATCGTACCCCAAAAGATGGAGAATCCTCGAATGACAATTCCGATGATTTTGGGGATGAGCCCGATGCTCCCATTCCCCCAATTGCCCCGGATGAAACCATCACCCCCAATTCTTTTGGAGTCGTGTCCATTTCAAAAACAGTCGGGCCCTTCCAATCGATTCAAATCAAACGCTCTGGTTCAGCTTCGATTAAAATCATCAAAGGAAATGAATTTAAAGTTTCCTATCAAGCTAATGAACCTAGCGCAGATTTCGGTCGATTGACTACCGTGACGAATGGCGTGCTGACGATTGGGGATGTTCCCTCAGATATGACTTTGACCATTGAAACGCCCGATTTAGCGCGCGTCGACTTAGGAGGAAACGCACGCACGGAGTTATCAGGTTTTTCGTTGAAAAAGCTTGATGTTATTTTGCATGATTTCCACAGCTTGACTTTGATCGGTCAATCCACCAATCTCGCTGCAGCTGCGTTTGATTCCTCGGAGTTACAAGCCCGGAAATGGGAAAGTGACAATGCCGTTATTGCGGTTGGGAATCAGGCAAGCATGGACCTCAATGTTAAAAAGAGTCTAAAGGGAAAGAAAGCAGAGCGGGCAGATGTGAGCTATAAATCGTATCCAAACTTACAGGTTTCCTTTTCGAAAAATAAATAATTTTGACGGTCATGCAACGATGGGTTTAATACGCGCATCTTGTTCGCATCGTTGAATTTAAATATCCACCTTATGAAAAATCGCTTACGTTTTATTTTAAGCTTATTGGTGTTAGCACTGTCTATCCAGTCATTTGCGCTTGCACCGGATCATATCACCAAAAAAATTAGAGTAGGGAATTTTCAATCGCTTGAAATTGGTAGTGCCTTCGAAATCCATGTGTTTAAAGGCAATGTTTATGCTCTTTCTGCGACCGGTGATGAAAAAGCCTTGGAAGATTTAGAAGTACGTTTGGAAGGTTCAAAGCTAATTATAGACCTTGATGAGTCCTATTGGAAGAGCTGGAAAAACTGGAAGGGTGGAGCCAATAAAATTGTTCTGAATATCACGATGCCTCGTTTACGTGACGCAGAATTTAATGGAGCAACCAAAGTTACGTTAGAAGGTTTTACCGATGAGGAAGAGATGACTTTACATGGCAGTGGTGCCTCCAAAATTAGTTCCACTAAACTGGTAGCTGATAAGTTGGTCCTAGATCTTTCAGGTGCCACCAAAGTGGAAATGAAAGGCCAAGTGCTGAAATTATCGTTAGGCCTGTCTGGTGCCAGTCATGTTATTTTATCGGATATGATTGCACGAGATGTCGATGTGGACGCAAGCGGAGCAAGCCATGTTCAATTGAATGTACAAAAATCATTACGCGTGGATGCTTCCGGAGCATCAAAAATTGAATACTCAGGCAACCCGTTGAATCTGACGAAAGATTTGAGCGGAGCCTCGGTGGTCCGACGCGCGAATTAAGGATTTTTCTCACCTGCCGGAATCCGCAAGTTTAGGTAATTCGCCTGAGGCGGAACCGGACAGGCATACGTCTTATTGTAGGCACAAAAAGGGAAATAGGCCTGGTTGAAATCGAGTAGAATTTGATTGTCTTTTATATTAGTTAGGGGTAACTCCAAATACCGACCGCCTCCATAGGTTTCCGTGGGGGCGGTTTTGTCTTTAAACGGTATGAAAAAATCCCCGGAGTCATATTGGTAAACAATCAATTCAATGTTTTGACCTTCTATTTTGGCTTTCGCTTTTCCGAATACGAACAAAGAATCTTTGCTGCCATCCGTCATCGCAAGTCCTACGCGTTCAACCTTTTCATTTCGAATCACTTCAAAAGAGATAAGCCATTTCGGCGAATAGGGAAAATAGGCCAAGCCCTTAAAATTAGCACGGTCGGGGATGGGTGAATCCTCCGCGGTTTTAAATTGCTCGTCTTTCGCTTTCCGACTTTCCACAGTTTTCAACGAGTCTTCACTCGATTTCGCTGGGATTGTGCCCTGCTTGGGTAGGCTCACATAAATCAGGCAAACGATTATTGCAGCAATTATCAAGAACCAGCGATTGAATTTCATGGGAATGCGTGTAAATTTGAATTCGTAAAAATATAAAATTAATCAGATGTTTACAGGTATTGTGGAATCAATGGGCGTTTTGGAAAGTAAACAAACGCAGGGCTCAAATGTCGATTTTTGGTTTTCATCTTCCTTCACGGATGAGTTAAAAATCGATCAGTCGCTCGCCCACAATGGTGTCTGCCTAACTGTCGTAGAAATCAAATCCCCGCAATACCGGGTAACTGCCATTCAAGAAACTCTTCAAAAGACCAATTTGGGCGATTTGAAAATTGGACAAAAAGTCAATTTAGAGCGTTGTATGCCTGCGAATGGACGATTCGATGGCCACATCGTTCAAGGTCATGTGGATTTGACGGGTATTTGTACCGACATCAAAGTGCACGACGGTTCCTGGGAATACCATTTTCAATATCTTGCGGGTCATGTGACCGTTGAAAAAGGATCCATTTGCGTCAATGGGACATCCTTAACGGTCGTAGAATCTGGAAAAGATACGTTCTCAGTCGCGATTATTCCCTATACCTACGAACACACGATTTTCCACCAAATGAAAGTTGGTGACCGCGTGAATTTAGAATTCGATATTCTGGGTAAGTATATGCAGAAATTATTGGCCCAACAATTAGCTCAATAGATCCTCAATCGCATCTTCGACTTTCTCGAATCCAAAACGATTCCAAACAGCGTCTTTTTGCGATTGGATTTCGGACAATCCTAAATTACCGATACTGCCCAAATGCGTATGATTAATTTCGCGGCTGCTACCATTGAATTCACCCGCTTCAATCATTTTTCCTACCTGAACATAAGCCTCGCGAAACGGCATTCCCTTTACTACGAGTTTATTCACCTCCTCGACAGAGAACAATAAATCATATTTGGAATCTTTCAAAAGATCCGCTTTGACTTTCATGTTGGAGATCATGTAATGCGTAATCTCCAAGCAATCCTTGATTTCATCGATGGCTGGCATCAAAATTTCCTTGGTCAATTGGAATTCGCGGTGGTAACCGGAAGGTAGGTTGCTCATCAACAATTGCAATTGGTTCGGAGCAGCCTTTAATTTATTCGATTTTCCACGTAATAATTCCGCCACATCGGGATTCTTTTTGTGTGGCATGATGGAGCTCCCTGTCGTCAGGCTACTCGGTAATTCAATAAAACCAAAGTTTTGCGAGTTGTATAAACAAACGTCCATAGCCAAGCGACTCAAGGTCGTTGCCAATTGGGCAATCGCGTTCAATACGTATAATTCAGTCTTGCCCCTCGACATCTGCGCATTCACCACATTTACATGCGGTGCCTCAAAGCCCAATAAAATCGTTGTTAATTTACGATCCAGTGGGAAGGAAGAACCATAACCGGCCCCCGAACCCAATGGGTTTTTGTTCGCCAAGCGAAAAGCAGCCTCCAATAATTCAGCGTCTTCCACCAAACATTCTGCGTATGCGCCAAACCACAAACCAAACGACGATGGCATGGCAATTTGCAAGTGCGTATATCCAGGTAATAAATCATTTTTGTGGGCCTCGCTTTTCGCCAACAATAGGTCGAATAAATCTTCCACCGCATCTGCGATTTCCATGATTTCCGCCCGCATGAATAATTTTAGGTCGACAAGCACCTGGTCATTCCGTGACCGACCCGCATGTATTTTCTTGCCTAAATCCCCCAATTTTTGGGTGAGTAAATATTCGATTTGCGAGTGAACATCCTCCATTCCCTCTTCGATGACGAAAGTACCATCTTCGATCGTATCCAAGATATTCTTAAGTTCCAGGCATAAAGGTTCCAATTCATCTGAGGGCAAAAGTCCAACATGCTCGAGCATGGTAATGTGCGCAAGTGAACCCATCACATCGTAGCGCGCTAATTGCAAATCGTATACAGGGTCGTTCCCAATCGTGAATTGCTCAATGATTGCGTCTGTTTGCTGATTTTCTTTTTGCCAAAGTTTTGCCACGTTCGTATTAGATTAATTGTGATAATATGTTCTGATAGGTTTGAATTCCCTGTTTCAGTTCTTCTAAATAAATAAATTCATCCGCCGTATGGCTTCTACCCGAATGCCCTGGGCCAATTTTCACTGATGGGAAAGGCATCAAGGCCTGATCCGATAGGGTAGGTGATCCGAAGCTTGTAATCCCTAAAGCAGCAGCTGCTTCGAGAACCGGATGTCCATCAGGGATTTTACTGGATTGTAAACGGATACTCCGTGGAGTCAATTCCGCTTGAACAAGGCCTCTTAAAATTTCAAGTACTTGTTCCAAGGAATAACATTCATTGACCCGACAATCAATCGTATAATGACACAAATCCGGCACGACATTGTGTTGTTTTCCCGCTTGAATCACGGTTACCGTACATTTTACGGGTCCCAAAACCGGCGAAACCTCCGGAAATTCGAAGCTCTTTATTTTTTGAATATCCTCCATGGCCAAGTAAATGGCATTGGTTCCCTCGTTTCTTGCCGCATGGCCCGCCACGCCTTTGACTTCGGCGTCAATGACCATTAATCCTTTTTCCGCAATGGCGAGTTGGCAATCCGTCGGTTCCCCCACAATCGCCCAAGAGATCGCTGGGAATTCCGCAGATTTTAAGACTGACTCTATGCCGCCCGTGCCCGATATTTCCTCCTCCGCCGTTGCTGCTAAAACCAAGTTAAAGGGTAATTCTTGCTCATAAAACGAACAAAAAGTCGCAATCAAACAGACTAAACTGGCACCGGCATCATTGCTGCCGAGGCCGATTAATTTGCCGTCCTGTATCGTTGCCGCTAGCGGATCATGCGTCCATGACGCATTGGCCTTTACCGTATCGTGATGCGAGTTTAATAAAACGCTCGGCTTGGTTGGATCAAAGTGTTTGTTGGTCGTCCATACATTATTCCCCAATCGCTGAAACACAATATTTCGAGCCGCTAAAAAATCCTCGATGATCGATGCGGTTCCTTGTTCTTCCCGACTTAAGGAAGGACAAGCCACTAGCTTTTCAAGTAGGTCTTTGGCGTCTATATATTGTTGGTCCGTATACATTAGGCTTGAATCAATGTGCCCTTGTCGGGCTGTGAAACAAAATCAGCGTGGCAAAGCCGAACGCTATGGACGCCTTGTGAGATGGCCTTCAAGGCATTCTCCAATTTGGGAATCATCCCTGCAGACACAATTCCATCCGCTTTTAATTGCGCTAAATTGGCAGAATTGATTTGTGAAATGACGGAATTATCGTCATTCGGATCCCTCAAAACCCCTTGTTTTTCAAAGCAATAGGTAAGTGTTACGTCAAAGTGAGTACTTAATGCAATAGCCAAAGCTTGCGCCATGGTATCTGCATTGGTATTCAATAATTGTCCTTTGGTATCTGCTGTGATGGGGGCAAAAACCGGACTTAATCCGTTCTTGATTAAGGCAGTTAATCCATCCGCATTGACGGATTCGATGTCCCCAACAAAACCATAATCGATGGGCTCAGGATTTCTTTTCTTGGACACGACGAAGGCACCATCGGGTCCCGCTAGACCGATCGCATTCGTTGAGAGTGCTTGTAATGAGGCCACGATGGATTTGTTGATCCATCCCGCATAGACCATGGTAACAATCTTGAGACTTTCGGAGTCTGTTACCCGGCGGCCTTCAATCATCTGGCTTTGGATACCTAATTCCGCCGCCATGGAGGTTGCAATTTTACCTCCTCCATGAACCAATAATTTGAATCCGGGAATGGACGCAAAATTAGCCAAAAAGGATGCTAAGGCCTCTGGTACATCGATAATGTTTCCACCAATCTTGACGATATGTAAGGCCTGTTTCATACTAGAATAAATAAGGGCTTTCGACCCGCATTTGGGTTAATAAGATCTCTTTTAATACGGCCTGCGCCGCCCAAAGCCGGTTTCCCGCTTGTTGGATCACAATCGAATTCTCCGAATCAATCACCTCATCATCCACGACCACATTTCTCCGTACGGGTAGGCAATGCATGAATTTGGCATTATTTGTCAAATCCATTTTCGCTTTACTTACCGTCCAAGCCGGATCGGAGGAAAGAATTTTTCCGTAATCCTCGTAGGATGACCAATTCTTGGCATAGATGTAATCTGCTCCGATAAAAGCCTCTTGAGGGTCGTAACAAATCTTCGCATTGCCCGCAAATTCAGGGGCTAAATCGTAGCCCTTTGGATGTGCAATGGTAAAGTCAACATTCGCAATATTCATCCATTCCGCGAAGGAATTGGGCACACATTGAGGCAAAGCCTTCACGTGGGGTGCCCAAGTCAAAACAACTTTCGGGCGTTCCACTTGTTTTGTTTCTGTAATCGTAATTAAGTCGGCAAAGGACTGCAAGGGATGTCTTGTAGCTGATTCCAAACTCACAATCGGTTTGCCGGTATATTTCATGAATTGCTTTAAAACCAATTCCGAATAATCTAATTCACGGTCGACCAAACCGGGGAAACTGCGTACTCCTACGATGTCACAATATTGACCAATCACAGCCGCCGCTTCAGATACGTGTTCAGCCTTATCTCCGTTCATAATCACCCCCTCATTCATTTCCAATTGCCAGGAATCAGCTCCGACATTCATTACCATCACATCCATTCCGAGGTTCTGAGCCGCTTTTTGCGTAGAAAGGCGGGTACGTAAACTCGAATTAAAGAACAATAAACCCATGGTCTTGTTCTTGCCCAAATGCTTGTCGGCATAAGGCATTTTTTTCATCAGCAAGGCCTCGCTGACTAATTTGTCGATGTTGTACGCGTCTTTTACGGAAGTGAAATGCTGCATATAAAGGGTGGTCAAAAGACCTTATATTATTGGCAATTCGGTAAAATTACCATTTTTAACAGATAAATGAAATTTATCGGTGACGTTCCCAGGTGAAAACGTCCAAAGCATCTGGGCAGTAAATCGTTTTTCGGCCGACTTGTTGAAATTGGTTGGCTAACAAGACAGATTGGGACCCTAGGTTTTCACAAGGGGTTTCGGCCCGAATGAATTGTAAATCCAGATCTTGAAAAGCCCAATCGATCATGCCTTTCACGGCTTCTTTGGCATATCCGTTTCCTCGGTATTTTGGGTCGATGGCATAGCCAATTTCGGTACTCCCTTGGTCATCTGGCATGCCCGAAAATCCAATTCCCCCGATAGAGCAGGATTTATTCGTTAGGATTATTTCCCAATTTGTGTACCACATAAAATCGAAGGGAAATTTTTTGGTCATGGGAATCCAATAATGTTCTAATGCGTGTTGCATTTCATTTTCATAAAATACTTCTAGCTGGAAAACATTTGGGTTTAATTGAAGGTTTAACTCCAATGCATTCCTACCAAATTTGAACCAACATTCGAGCAGGCTATGGTCGAGTGGAATGAGGGTTAATCGTTCTGTTTGGATGGAAATCATGGAAAGCGGGAAATGTTGACCTACAAATTTGTCGGATTGGTCGCAAAATAGAGATGCTTAAGGAAAGATACTAGATTTTTGTACTCGATTTTATAAAGAAGCGTATTAACAACAAACATATATGAAAAAGTATTTCTTTTTATTGAATTGTCTTTTAATTAGTTGGATGGCATCAGCTCAAATCCCAGGTGGATTTGGAATGCCTGCAGCAAAGAAGGAGGCAGTTATTCCGGGAACAGCGCAAGCTACTCCTAAAGGTTCCGCCAAAATTGTAGGTTATGTATTAGACTCAACGGATACAAAGCCCGTTGAATTTGCTTCTGTCGCGTTAATCAACAAAGCAACGAATCGTCCTGTGGATGGTGCGGTTGCTGATCAAGTTGGAAAATTTGTCTTGAATAAAGTTGCCCAAGGGGATTATAAAATCGTTATCTCATTCATTGGGTATGAGAGTAAGACCTTATTTGTGTCAGTTAATTCGAAAAATGACGATCATGATTTAGGGGTTATTAAAATGCCATCGAGCACAAAGATGTTGGCCGAGGTGACTGTTGAAGGTCAGAAAGCCATGATTGAAGAGCGTGTTGATCGTACTGTCTACAATGCAGAGAAAGATGCAACGAATAAAGGAGGGGATGCAACGGATGTCTTGAAAAAGGTTCCCATGCTTTCGGTTGATTTAGATGGTAATCCCTCTTTGCGTGGTTCTTCGAATGTGAAGGTATTGATCAACAACAAGCCGTCGACCATCATGGCGTCGAGTATCGCAGATGCCTTGAAGCAAATTCCTGCGGATATGATCAAAACGGTGGAGGTAATTACTTCGCCTTCCGCGAAATACGATGCGGAGGGTTCTGCGGGTATTATCAACATTGTGACAAAGAAAAATACCTTACAAGGTTTGACCTTGAATTTTGATACGAGTGCTGGGGTTCGTGGTTCGAATTTGGCCTTGAACGGAAACTTCCGTCGGAAGAATTTTGGAATCTCATTGGGTGGCTTTGGGCGCTCCGAATATAATGTGAATGGTAAATTTGAAAGTACGCAAATCACCTATAATAAGGGAATTCCGACGACCAACGTACAAACGGCGGAAACTCGTCGTCAGGGAATTTTCGGTAACTATCAATTGGGTTTTGATTGGGATTTGAACAAATACAATTCAATTACATCGAACGTTCGTTTTGGATTACGCAATGGAAATAACTGGCAGGATGGCTTAAGTCAAATTCGTAACGGATCTTTATCGAGTTTGCGTAATACGAATTCTTTGGATGAATCAGCGAACGTCGATATCAATGTGGATTACACGAAGACATTCGAAAAGCCGCAGAAAGAATTCTCGATTTTATCCATGTATAGCCGCAATAACCGGACAAATGATTTTTACAATTTGATCATGAACCCGAATTCGACGATGAGTCAAATCATGAGCTCGATTAAAAACGCGAATAATTCATTCAACGAGGAGGCAACGATTCAGATGGATTATCAAACGCCAATCAATAAAATGTCGATGATCGAGTTTGGTGCCAAAGCGATTACCCGTAATGTAACCTCAGATTACAAATCATTTACAGCTGGGGCTGATGGTAATTATGCACAAGTTAATTTAGCCACATTGCCGAGTAACGTATTTGATTACAATCAAAACATTTGGGGAACTTATGGTTCTTACACCTTGACAACAAAAAATAAGTGGAGTATCAAAGCGGGTGCACGTTATGAGCATACGGATATCACAGCGAGCTTCTTGAAGAAGGAAGGTCAAAATACCGTGATTCCTCCGTATGGCGTTTTAGTCCCAAGTTTCAATATGTCGAAGACATTCAAGTCGGGAACATGGAGATTCAGCTACAACCGTCGTATCCAACGTCCAGGTATCGAGAACTTGAACCCGAACGTGAATGCAACGAATCCATTGAATATTTCGACCGGTAATCCGAACTTGGCTCCCGAGTATACAAACAACTACGAGATTTCGTACAGCAAGTTTGTGAAGCAGACTTATATTTCGACGGCCTTTTTCATTCGTAACACAACAGGAGCGATTAATCGTATTCGTGAAGTACGTGGAGATACTGTCCGTACGACCTCTCAGAACATCGGTAATGAAGATGCCTATGGATTTAACATCAACTTAAACATCAATGTATCGAATAAATTGATGTTAGGTGGAGGCGGCGACCTTTCGTACATGGTACTAGCCAACAACGTGGCTGATCCATTGCTTTCCGCGAAAAATGAGGGTATGCAGTCGAATTTCCGTGTGTTCGGTAACTACAACATCGGAAATGGTTGGGGAGCGCAAGTCTTCTCGTTCTACCGTGTCAATCAGATTCAATTACAGGGTTCACAGGGTGGTTTTGGAATGTATAGCTTGAGCTTGAAGAAGGATTTCAAAAACAAGCTGGGCAGCATTGGATTTGGTGCAGAGAATTTCTTGACACCGAATGGTTTTGTGGTTCGTTCCGAGACTAAAACGGCAACGATTTCTCAGATTTCAGAAAATACCATGCGGAATATGAACTTTAAAATCAACTTGTCTTACCGATTCGGTAAAATGACTTTTGGTCCTGCGAAGAAAAAGAAATCGGTTAATAACGATGATACGAAAGGTGGCGAAGGAGATGCGGCACCAGCTGCTCCACAACAACCAATGGGTATGCCGGGCGGTATGCGTATGGGTGGCGGCGGAGGCGGCTTCGGAGGACCACGTTAGTGGGTATTCTTAGTTCTACAAAAAAGGAGGCTCAGGCCTCCTTTTTTATTTGTTTCGTTCGATGGTGTAGTTGAGAAGATTCCCGAGTGATGTTCGGTATTCCGAATCGGGGAATTGACTTAAAATGTTGCGCGCTTCCTGTGCAAATTCCTGCATACGTTGATTCGCGTAGGCGATCCCTCCGGTTGATTTCACGAATTCGATGACCTCTTTTACCTTGACCGGATTTTCCGAATCATTCTTGATGGTCTTAATCATCTGCTTACGGATGGAGCGACTCGTATTTTGTAAGGCATAAATCAAGGGCAAAGTCATTTTCTTTTCCTTAATATCAATTCCTAAAGGCTTGCCAATTTCCGCATCACCGTAATCAAACAAATCGTCTTTGATTTGGAAGGCAATTCCTACCTTTTCTCCAAATTGATGAGCTAGCTCCACGTATTTATTGTCGGCATCCGTTGATTGTACCCCCACCGCACAACAAGCTGCAATGAGCGTCGCTGTTTTCTTGCGTATGATGTCAAAATATACATCTTCGGTGATGTCTAGCTTACGGGCTTTTTCGATTTGTAAAAGTTCTCCCTCGGCCATCTCGCGAACGGCGGTAGAAACCGATGTTAATAGGTCGAAGTCTTTGTGATCTACAGATAGGAGTAAGCCTTTCGACAATAGGTAATCACCTACCAATACGGCAATTTTATTTTTCCAAACCGCATTGATGGAGAAGAAACCTCGTCGGTAGTCCGACTCATCCACCACGTCGTCATGGACGAGGGTAGCAGTATGAAGTAATTCGATGAGCGCGGCTCCTCGGTATGTTTTCTCGGTAATTTCGCCCACGCAACCGGCTGTCAAGAAGACAAACATGGGACGCATTTGCTTCCCTTTGCGTTGAACGATGTAATTCATGATGGTGTCCAGCAGCATGACTTTGGTTTTCATGAACTGCCTGAATTTCCCTTCAAATGCTTTCATGGGTTCCTCGATGGGCGCCTGAATCGATGAAAGCGAAATGGACATAGAATTAAGTTTACGTGCGTGTTAGGCACATTTGGAAATTGTGTAAATTTAATCACATTTTGGGATAATTTAGTCCCGAGAATTAAATAAAGCGAAATTTATGAGCAAGATGTTGGTCTTAGCCGGCGGCTCTGTCAAAGGTGCCTTTCAAGCGGGCGTTATCAAGGCATTAGCCGAGAATGGATTTCAGCCCGATGTCATCTATGGAATTTCAGCCGGTAGTTTAAATGCGGCATTTTTGGTGAATGCCTTAGGCCGACAAAAATTAGATGGACAGCCTATTTCTTTCCAAGAGGCTGCTGATGACCTCTGGGATTTTTGGGAAACACGCATTACCCATCCCGAATGTTTATCAAAACCACTTTCGATTTTTGAATTAGGTTGGACGGCCCTGACGAAGAAGTTTCGCGGCTTGGTTTCGACGAAGCCTTTGCGTGATTTGATTGAAGATGTCTTGTCGATTCGAAATTTGCAGGCCAGTCCTGTGGGTTTGCAAATCGGTGCCGTGAACATCATGGAAGGACGTATTCACTACGTGGATCCCAGTACCCCCGAATTCATGGATTATTTAATGGCTTCTTCTGCGGTGCCTATTCTGATGCCTGTTGTGAAAATAGCTGGGGAAGATCGACGGAGTTATTTAGATGGTGGTTTACGGGATGTGACACCGGTTCGTCGGGCCCTGGAAGATGGCGGGAAACACATCGTTTGTATTTCTTGCCATCCCGAGGCAATCGAAGGTGGATATTTTGATTCGGGGGATTTGCTTGCATTGGTGGACCGGGTCATGGACATTGCGGTGAATGAAATTCTGAATGCCGATTTACGGGAAACAATCTTGATCAATAATTCCTTACCTGCAGATGGGTCGGAGGTAAATGAGGGACCTTATCAAGGATTCCAACGAGTACAATTGGAGTCGATTCGGCCGGACCAACCTATTAGCATTGATATCCAACACTTTACGAAATTGGATATCCGAAGGATGCTGGAGGTGGGATATTCGCTGGGGAAAGCCCAATTAAACAAAAAAGCCTGACGTTTCCGCCAGGCTTATCGCGTGGATTAAACCACCATGATGTCTTTTTCTTTCTCGACAAAAATCTGATCGATTTTCGCGATAAATCCATCGGTTAATTTCTGGATTTTATCTTCTGCCGTTTTGATTTCATCTTCCGAAACGCCTTCGCCTTTCAACTTCTTGATACTGTTGTTTCCGTCTTGACGGGCATTACGAATATTGATTTTCGCTACCTCAATCTCCTGCTTCACACGCTTCACTAAATCGCGACGACGCTCCTCAGTCAATGGGGGAATCGCCAAACGAATCAATTCGCCATCGTTCATGGGATTTAATCCCAAGCTCGAATTGCGAATCGCCTTTTCAATCTCACCGAATATGCTTTTCTCAAAGGGTTTGATGGCAATCGTACGCGCATCGGGCGTTGTGATGGATGCCGCTCCTGAGATGGGGGTAGGCATGCCGTAATAATCGATCATTAAACCGTCCAACATCGATGTGCTGGCTTTTCCGGCACGGATTTTGGACAACTCAATGTTTAAGTGTTTGATGGCACCCTCCATCGTTTCTTGGGTCGCATCGATATAAAATTCAATCTCTTCCATGGGATTTTAGCTAATTAATGTTCCTACATCTTCTCCTGACACAAGCGCCGCTAAATTGCCTTCCTTGTTCATATCAAAAACGATAATCGGTAATTTATTTTCTTGGCATAAGGTAAATGCCGTCGTATCCATAATTTTCAAACCTTTCTGAATCGCATCCGAAAAGCTTAATTGCGTAAAGCGTGTTGCGGTAGGGTCCTTCTCCGGATCTGCCGTATAGACACCATCCACACGTGTTCCCTTCAAAACCACATCCGCTTCCACCTCAATCGCACGCAAAGAGGCTGTTGAATCCGTGGTAAAGTAAGGGTTTCCGGTACCCGCACCAAAGATAACAATGCGTCCTTTTTCGAGGTGGCGAATGGCTCTCCGACGAATAAATGGCTCGCAAACAGCCTCCAC
This sequence comes from Aquirufa sp., assembly GCA_046073805.1. GTDB lineage: Bacteria > Bacteroidota > Bacteroidia > Cytophagales > Spirosomataceae > Aquirufa. The sequence continues at coordinate 6,833 of JBJTMZ010000278.1, read as the reverse complement.
TTTTAGGGCCGTCATCATGCGCGTATAAAGTCCTTGTTTTTCGAGGGCCGCTTGAACGGCCATACCGTTGATGACGGTGGCCAACATGCCCATGTAATCCCCTTGAACGCGGTCGATGCCTGCTTTGGCAGCTGAGGCACCACGGAAGATATTTCCACCACCGATCACAATCGCAACCTCAACACCTAAATCATGTACTTTTTTAATTTCGGCAGCATATTGGCCTAAAATAACGGGATCAATTACCTCGTCTTTCGTGGACAATGCCTCACCTGAAAGTTTTAAAAGGATACGTTTGTATTTAGTGTCTTTCATGCGTTGTTGAGATTTATGCGTCGCAAATTTAGAAAATTTATCGGCTTCTTGTTTACATTTTAGGCCTTATAATCTTTGGCCTGCGGTAATTTCCACCAAGGCAAATAAGGATGTGCGTGATGCTCAAAATGATAGCCAAAAAAGTAACAAGAGATAAAGGCCCACACGTGATTGCGTGCCTGACTCCGCGATTGCGTTTTATTTGCTGGGTCATGCTCTCCACGATGTGGCAAAAAGGTGCCAAAATAGAATAATTGTAGCGTACTCAGGATAGCCGGCAACTCCCAGTAGAGGATAAGCTTTTCCATGGGGATCCAAATTTTCAACACGTTGTAGGTGATGGCCATGGCTAAGATTTGCTGCCAACTCACATATTGGAAAATGAACTTAAACCACCAAATAATGAAATTGCCCTGATGCACATCGGGGTCTTGTTCGGTGTTGACATGGTCGTGGTGCATGTGATGTTTTTTGCGCAACACGCTGTAGCGGTTAAAGGCAAAAAGCGTGGCGCACAAACGGCCGATGGCATGATTTAATTTGGGATATTGCGGAACAACGACACCATGAATGGCATCGTGCGAGGTTATAAACAGACCGGTGTACAAGTGCGTTTGCGTCAAAATTAGCAGATAGGCCCACGGCGAATACCAATCCAAGGGATGGTAAAGCGCGAAAGCTAAATGAGCCGACCACACCACCAGGATGGCAATGGCCCAATATAATCCACTAAAATTGTTTAATTTGTTCACGTGTTTTGGATGATGCGTCAAAATTAATACTAATTACCTATGAAAATTGTTTTCAGCGTGATATTCCTTTTTGGAATTTCATTTTTAAGTATTGGGCAGAAAACCTACTGCAATCCGATGAATCTGGATTATGGATTTACCCCCATTCCGAATTTCTCTGAGCAGGGCCGACATCGTGCGACGGCTGATCCTGTGATTGCCTATTTTAAGAATCAATATTATCTCTTTTCGACGAATCAGTGGGGGTATTGGGTGAGTAATGACTTGGTCGACTGGAAATTCATTTCCCGTAAATTTTTACAACCCTATCACAAAGTCTATGACGAACTTTGTGCGCCTGCTACCCTCGTATTAGGCGATAGTCTATTGGTCATCGGTTCTACCTATGCCAAAGATTTTACGCTTTGGTACAGTCAACATCCCCAAACCGATACCTGGAAAGAGGCGGTGCATGCCTTTACGGCTGGGGCCTGGGATCCCGCATTTTTTGAAGACGACGATAAACGGGTGTATTTGTACCATGGCTCGAGCAATACCTTTCCGATGTATGGGCAGGAGATTGATCGCAAAACCCTGCAGCCCATCGGCGAAAGACATGAACTCATTCGATTGCATGATGACTTGCATGGCTGGGAGCGTTTTGGGGAATACCAAGACAATACTTTTTTGAAACCTTTCATGGAAGGTGCCTGGATGAATAAGTACAAGGGAAAATATTACCTGCAATATGGCGCACCAGGAACGGAATTTTCCTCTTATGGCGATGGCGTATATACGTCTGACAAGCCTTTTGGGCCATTTACCTATCAGGCGCATAATCCATTCTCATTTAAACCGGGTGGCTTTACGCGGGGTGCCGGACACGGGGCGACCTTTGAAGGGCAATTTGGAAACTGGTGGCATGTGTCGACGATTACCATCGCGGTCAAAAATAGTTTTGAGCGTCGTTTGGGACTGTGGCCAACGGCCTTTGATCAGGACGGAATTCTCTATACTAATACTGCTTACGGCGATTATCCGCATCGGATGCCTACCTCGCGCGTCGAGAATCCTCGGGATTTGTTTACGGGATGGATGTTGTTGAATTACAATAAACCGGTGCGTGTCTCGTCGAGTTTGCCGGGTTATGGGGCCAACTATGCGGTGGATGAACAAATGAAGACCTATTGGTCGGCGAAAACGGATAAACCCGGCGAATTTATAGAGTCGGATTTAGGAGAGGTTTCCACCGTTCGAGCGATTCAGGTGAATTATGCCGACCAAGATGTGGATTCCAGTTTCTTGGGGAAAATCAATGGGATTTATCATCAATACGTGATTAAATACAGTTTGGATGGGAAAAGTTGGAAAGTGGCCGTGGATAAATCGGCCAACAAAACCGATGTTCCGCATGATTATGTGGAATTAAGCAAGCCGATCGAGGCGCGCTATATTCGTCTGGAGAACCGACACATGGCAGCGGGGAAATTCGCGATCAGTGGTTTGCGGGTGTTTGGGAAAGGCCATGGATATAAACCGGGTGTGGTGAAGGACCTAATTGTTTTACGCGGAGACCATGACAAACGTAGCGCTTGGCTCAAGTGGGGACATATTTCGAACGCGACGGGCTATGTGGTATACTCCGGAATTTCACCGGATAAGCTGTATACCTCGATACAGGTTTTCGGTGCTAATGAGTATTACTTCAAATCCATGGACAAGGATCGTACCTATTATTTTCAAATTGAGGCCTTTAATGAAAATGGCATCGGGGAGCGGGGACCGATCATTAAGTCGGAGTAAGAATTGCCTTCCCCACTAGGCAATGCAAACATTGCTTCGTCTGGCAATAATGTCGGTGCCAATGTAGGCAAGCCTGGGATTCACCGGCGTTCCGTAGATCTAGGCCGAGCACTTGGTAGATTCGGGTGATTTGATTGTTTTCGGCGGGGAGTTCGGCCAACCAGCGAAAGGCCTTTTGTTCGTAGGCCTCTTGTTTTCTTTCCCGACTGTAGCAGACGAGCATCGGAATCAACGTATTGATACAGATGGATCGAAAGGCCTGCGCGCCGAGGCGTGTATGTTTTCCCCAATATGGGTCAAGTGGAATTTCGAATAATTGACGGAGCGTTTTTAGTTCTTGCATTTCGAGGAGGAGGGATAGGAGGGCGCAGTTCGCGCGGATAATTTCGGCAAATTGCGCTAAGCGAATTTGGGGGAAATTAGCCGGTCGGAGCCTCAGCATCTTCCAATCCGATTTTTTCAAGAGGCAATCTTCCCAAGCATGTTTCTTTTTTAGATGCACGTACTCGCGTCGTAATTCCATCATATAGTCATCTGCTAAGGGTTCTTCCAACAAACCCGCCATGCCGAATAGGGCAGCTTCGATCCCGAGGGGTCTGTCGCGGTAGCGAAGAATGATTTTGAGCGGCAGGTTTTTGGCCAGGCGGAACATGGGTTCCGCATTCAGCGAAAATCCAAAGCTTTTGGCGAGCGAGAGGTAGAAGGCTTCTTCCCAATCAAATTTATTCTCGCGCAGCATTTGGTGGATTTGTTTACACTTTTGGTTGACTCGTTCCAAAAGCATTCTTTGGAGCATCTTGGATTTAATACTTAGATCTACCTCTCGAAATCCAGCTTGACAGACTAATTTCCCATTTTCCGCAATTCTTGGAGGCCTGGAACTTTCTGGGATGTAATGGGATAGGCATAGGGTGGGAATCAACTTGCCGTCGGGGTAAGAAATAGGAACATCATTTTCCCAAACTACGTGTAAGATGACGTTTTCGTAACTACTGTCTTGGTCATGCCGGTGCAACAGCCAATCTGATGATTTGACGTGTAATTCGACAGCTCCGATCCACGCGAGTTCGTTGATTCGAACGCGTGCGTGTTGGAAATCCGCCCCAGCATGTCCATTGAGAAATCCGGGGAAAATTACGTGGATAATTTCTCCGCTGCATAGTTTGAGCGAGGTAGGGAGTTGGCGTTTCTGCCAAATATGGGCCATCTGTAATTCATTCATCGCGTTGAAATTGGATGAATGAAGGTAAGTGGCTTAGCTAAAAGTTAATTGATATTCGTTCTCGCTTAACTTATTTATCAGGCTTTTGATTTATTGACTAAATAAATTCCGGCTAATAAAACGAACATGAAGATGATTTGGGAGAAATAAATGGCTTCGCCGTCCAAGAAACCCCAGCCGAGTGCCACGATGGGAATCATGTAGGTCACGGAACTGGCGATGATGGCCGAGGTCCATTTGATGATTTGGTTGAAGGCCAACATCCCAATCGCCGATCCGAATAAGCCCAGCGCCATCGCGGAGATGAATGCCCAAAGGTGTTCGTTATCCAACGGAATTTCGAAAAAACCCGTTGAGTATAACAAACCGAGTGCCAAGGGTCCGATGGTCATGAAGATACCAGCCGTGGAGGTTAAGGGATGCAAACCGCTTAATTTGGTTTTAACGATATGCATGTTGATGCCATACAATAAGGTAGCCAAAACCACCCAAAGTGCATGGACATTAAAGTCGATGTTGAAGCCTTGCCCGGCGAAGAGCAAACCCAAGCAGCCAATAAGGCCCACCAGGATTCCTGTCATCTGTTTCCACAAAAAGGGTTGGGCAAAAAATAGGATTCCAATGATCAGCGTGAAAAGGGGGGTAAAGGCATTCAGCATGCCGGAGAGTGCGCTGGAAAGGTGCTGTCCGGCGATGGCAAATAAGATCGCGGGAATTAGATTGCCGGTTAGGCCGGCCGACAAGAATGAAAGCGTATATTTTTTTTCGATGTATTTGAATCGTTTCAAAAATATCGGGATAAAGAAGAGGCTTGCAGAGCAGATACGCAGTGCGCCCACTTGCAATGCGGAGTAATGAGCTAGACTTTTTTTGACCAAAATAAAGGAGCTACCCCAGATGATTGCCAAACCTAAAATGGCTAAAAAGATGACGATGGTGGGTTTTTTATTCTCCGGCATAATGGTGGGCGATATCGTTTAGAGTTTCCTTGATTTCTTCAAGGGAATAACTGGTCACTAGTTTGGTGCGGAAAGGCTTGAAGTGATCCATGCCACGGAAGTAGTTGGCATAATGCCGACGCATCTCCACAATCCCACCATGGTTTCCTTTCCAGCGAATGGAAAAGTCCAAATGCGATTCACATACGGAAATACGTTCTTCCAGGGTAGGAGGGTCGAGTAAATTTCCAGTGGCTAAAAAATGTTTGATTTCATTGAATATCCAGGGATAACCGATGGATGCCCGACCGATCATAATGCCATCAACGCCGTATTTATCACGGTATTCCAGGGCTTTTTGGGGGGAATCGATATCCCCGTTTCCGAAGATGGGGATTTTGATACGCGGGTTTTCTTTGACTTTGGAGATCAAACGCCAGTCGGCCTCGCCCTTGTACATCTGCACGCGGGTGCGTCCGTGAACGGTTAGGGCTTGAATTCCAATGTCTTGAAGTCGTTCGGCCACTTCTTCGATGTTTTTGGTGGAGTCGTCCCAGCCCAATCGTGTTTTAACGGTCACGGGTAGGTGGGTGGCTTTGACCACGGCTTCGGTCATCGCGACCATTTTGGGAATATCTTGTAGCAGGGCTGCGCCGGCGCCTTTGCAGGCAACTTGTTTGACGGGGCATCCGTAATTGATGTCGATTAGATCGGGGCCCGCTTTCGTGGCGATTTCGGCACATGCGGCCATGGTTTCGATGGAACTACCGAAAAGTTGGATCCCAATCGGGCGTTCGTATTCGAAAATATCGAGTTTTTGAACGCTTTTCGCGGCATCTCGGATAAGGCCTTCGGAGGAAATAAATTCGGTATACATCAGGTCGGCCCCATTCGCCTTGCACACGGCGCGAAAGGGAGGATCCGACACGTCTTCCATGGGCGCTAATAACAACGGGAATTCCCCCAATTCGATGTTTCCGATTTTTACCATTCTGATTAAAAATTCCGTAAATTTACAAGCATTATGGGAGAAAACTATTATCAAGGCCCAACTCGTTGGTTGGGATTAAGTTCAAATCTTTTAAGTCTATTCGGCTTTTTCCTCGTGGGAAGCTTTTTGGGTCAGTTTTTCGGCTTATTGGCCGTGGTGGCTTTGATGCAATTTCCAACGCAAAATATAGAGGTTTTTCAAACTCAGATTTTGGACTTCATGGCGCATCCACAGAAATACGAAGGCGCGTTTCATGCGATGATGGCCCTGCAATGGTTTTCGGCGCTATTCACCTTTGTGTTAGGGGCTTGGGCTTATTTGCGATTCGTGGAAAAGCGTTCGATTTTTGAACTAAATGATGCGGAAACGCCGGGTTTCCAGGTGTTTTCGTGGGCTATTTTAACGGTATTGGTGGCGATGCCGGCGATGGAATTTTTGATTGATTGGAACCAACATATTCAATTGCCTGCTGGCTATGAGGATTTGGAGCGCGCCATGCAATCGTCCGAGAAAACGATGGAGGAGTTGACCAAGTTTTTATTGAATTTTCAATCAGACATGGATTTTGGGGTGGCTTTGGTGGTGATAGCGGGTATGGCGGCCTTGGGCGAGGAGATCTTTTTCCGGGGTGTTTTGCAATCGATGTTTGAGCGCTACCTTGGCAATAAGCATGTAGCCATTTGGTTGGCCGCTGCGATATTCAGCTTTATCCATTTTCAATTCTACGGGTTTTTTCCAAGGATGTTTTTAGGTGCTTTTTTTGGGTATTTATACGTCTGGTTTCGAAGCATTTGGGTGCCGATGGCGGCTCACTTTTTTAATAATGCCTGGAC
>JBJTMZ010000277.1:0-11040 GCA_046073805.1 Aquirufa sp. | reverse complement strand
TACCAACAAAGTACTTTTCCAAGGGTCTGGGAAAATGATTTTAACGGACAATACGAGTATTTGGACACCCGGTACACCTAATGCAACGAACACCTATTTGCATAGTCCAAGTACAAATACCTCAACTACCTATTGGAAAGTCAGTTCTACTTGGGTAAATGATGTTTTTTACGAAAATGCACCCTATCCTGGCACGGGAGCACCTTATCATTTTACCCCTTACTTAAATTCCCCACAAGGCTGGTCAGTTGGCACGAATGATGCCAATCAATACATCATACTTAATACAGATGTACCAACGTATATAGCCGGAATTGTAACCCAAGGCCGCGCTTACAATGGAGGACAATGGGTAAGTTCGGGAAAAATTGAGTCTAGTTTAGACGGAATAACGTTTACAACCGTTATTGCCTCTGCGAGTCTAAATTCAAATTCCACCGATGCCGTAACTACTTATTTCCCAACCGTGGTATATGCCAAATACATTCGAGTAAGTCCTATTGGCTATATTAATCACATGACCATGCGATTAGGATTAATTCTCAAATCGAACAATATAGTTTCCGATGGACTCCTGTTAAATCTGGATGCAAGTAATCCCATATCTTATAAGGGAACAGGGGCAACGTGGAGTGATTTGTCGGGAAATGCAAACCATGCCACGCTAACAGCCTCGCCTACTTACAACATCAATAATTTTGGATCTTTCACATTCAATGGCAGCACACAAAGTGCAACAAGTCCAGCGATCAGTAGTTTGAGCGGAAATAATTCCCGTACTGTTATTGTTTGGTATAAATCTACTGCGAATCAAAATACTCCATTGATCGACAAAGGAGCCATAACGGTTGATAATGCTGAGCAACTTTTCTTAGTTTACACGGATGGTGCGGGTGTTGCGGGCTCGCTTCCTCCGACGAACCCTGGGGGAATTGCTATTTGTTTCTGGGGTAATGACCTCTACTATCCCTTAGCAAGTTCAACAATTTTTGATGGGAATTGGCATTTCATCGCGTACACCTATGACGCGAGCACCCGAGGGGTTAAAATTTGTTTTGATGGGAAGTTTGTCTCTTCAACCTATTATTGGGATGCTTCCTGGACGACAAAATCAAGTTCTCCATTTATTTTAAATCGGAGTATAAATACCACGAACAATTCCATTTACATTGGCCAAACTCGTGCAACTTATTGGGGAAAAGGATCAAGCTTCGCAAATGCCACGATGCCCGTGGTTCAAATGTATAATCGAGTCTTGAGTGATTCAGAAATATTAACGAACTTTAGTACACAACGTGGTAGGTATGGACGCTAAATTAAAACTAATTATATTTATATTTTTCCCATTTCTAGCATTTGGACAAACGGGTATTGGTACAACGACACCCAATGCATCAGCAAAACTTGATGTTTCTGCTTCTGACCGTGGTTTTTTACCCCCACGAGTCGCATTAACCGCTTCCAATGTATTTTCCCCCATCACGGGAACCTCATCCGCCGCGGCAGGACTATTAATCTACAATACCGCCACAGCAGGTACAATACCCAATAACGTCGTTCCAGGCTATTATTTTTGGAATGGTAGCGCCTGGGTGCAAATTGCCGGCGGATTAATTATAGACAATTCCAAAACAGCTAGTTTTACCTTGGCATCCTCCGACAACAATAAAATATTCACGATAAGTTCCGCCTCTAACATTGTGGTAACGGTTCCTACCCTACCCGTAGGATTTAATTGTCAATTCATTCAGACTGGGGCAGGAAATGTCAGTTTGACTGCCTCGGGGACAACATTGAATTCAGCCAATGGATTAAATTCCAGAGCGATAAATAGTGTTGTTGGCTTAATTATGAATTCGACAACAACAGGCTTTGTCTTCGGAGATACGATTTACTAATGAAAAAGGTATTTATCTTACTCTATTTCTTGATTATCCATGCGCTAGCATTTTCACAAAATTTGGCCATTAATTCGGCCATGAAGCGTCCTGTTGTTAATAATGTTTTCAATTTTACCTATACGGGTGCAATTCAACCATTTGTCGTGCCCAATCGGGTTACGTCTATCCAAATCAATGCCATCGGTGCCAAAGGAGGCACAGGGTTAGGTGGAATGGCTGGCGGTGCAGGTTCAAACATCACCGCTACGTTCAATGTAACACCGGGTCAAATTCTCTATGTTGTCGTAGGGGGTTTTCCTGGGCAATCGGCTATTGCAAAATTTGGCTACGCGGGAAATGGAGGAAGCGCAAATAGTGCATCGGGATATGGCGGTGCCGGTGGTGGTTTATCGGGTATTTTTACTTCAGCTAGCCCATCCAATACCAATGCGCTGATCGTTGCCGGTGGTGGAGGGGGTGGCGCTGGAACCGGTGGAAGTTCAGGCTATACTGGCGGGGATGCCTTAAATGCGGGTTCGGGAACAGCAAACAATGGTGCTGGAAGTGTAAATTATGGGATGTACGGTCGCTATCAATTTGGCTATGGTGCTAGCCTAACAAGCGCGGGCGTCGGAGGCTATGCCTATGATAATTATCCTGCTCAAAATGGAGCTGATGGTGGGAACTTAAGCGGTGGAGCAGGCGGTTCGGGAACGATTTGGCAAGGTGCTGGAGGCGGTGGTGCTGGCTTTTATGGTGGAGGAGGAGGCGCCGGAGGAGGAAGTGCGAATGGAGGTGGTGGTGGCGGATCATCCGAATCAAGTACGGGCTTCAATACCTTTGGAACTCCTAATACCACCGGAGATGGAAGTGTCACGATTACATGTTTGAGTAATTCCAACTTGGTATTACACCTAGACGCAGGAAACCCAACAAGTTACCCTGGATCCGGAAACATTTGGTATGATTTATCGGGAAATGGTTCAAATGTTACCCTGACCTCAACCTCTTACCTAGCTACGAACGGAGGTGCCATTGTTTTCGATGGAACTTCAAGTTATGCAAATTTCAATGCCAATATAGGGAGCACAAGCACAGTTACAGTCGAAATGTGGGTTCGCACAATAAGTCTCAAATCTCCCGGGGGAGCAATGTTTTTTGGATTCAATCTATATGACATTTGGACAAACAGTGGGCATATCGGATTTAACACCTCTGGAGGAGATCTTTATGGAATTGCCAATACAAGAGTTTCCGCACTCGATGTAGAAGGAAACTGGAAACATCTTGTTTTTGTCATGAATGCTGGCACCAATACCAATAACAAAATTTATGTCAACGGGGTCAGTGAGGCATTAGCCCAACAATTATCAGGTTATACAGCAAGTAATGCGGTTTTTAATTCAGGTGCCGGTCGGATTTCATCCTGGAGATACGACGCCGGTTGGTTCATGAATATGCAGGTAGCATCCTTTAAGGTATACAATCGGGAATTAAGCCAACAAGAAGTTAGTAACAATTACAACAGTTCACGTGCGCGGTTTTTTGTTGAAAGTAATGGTTTTTACCCGGCTAATTCTGGCCTAAGTTCAGCAACAGCTGGCACCAGCGCCTATCAAATTAAACAAGATTATCCGAATTCGTCCGATGGCTTTTACTGGATTAAGAATGCCAATATCAATAGTGGAACGCCCTTTAAAATCTTTGCTGACATGACAACTGATGGAGGAGGATGGACACTTATTCTCAAAAACTCATCCTATGCGACTTGGAACTATGCCAATTCCATCGCCCTGAATACAACGATTCCCTATACCAAAAACACCGATATCACGAGTACTTCCACATCAAATTACTCCATCATCGGATGGGCCGATTACATCAAACGAAGTTCCTCAGGATTTCAATACATGTTCGATGCTGGAACACGCCGCGACTTAGGGGGAATTTGGACAGCAAATGCTGCCTACAGTTTTGTGAGTACGAGTAATGCTCAAACCGATGTGACTGTGAATACCAAATTTGGGAGTTGGAACTACGTAACCAATAACAATGGATTCGCCCAAAGAATGCCTTTTCGTAGTACATCGGCAGGATCTGGGTATGGATTACTTACCAATTCAAGCGGAACGGGCAACTGGTTTGCTACATTAATTTCTACAAGCAGTTCTTACTCTCCAGCTCCCTGGTTAAGTGATGCGGGTGGAGGAACTTCTAGTAATATAGCACCTGGAATTATTTGGTACTGGGTTAGATAATACAAATTATGAAAAAACTAATTTTCCTTTGTTTACTTTCAATGACCGCATGGGGACAAACGGGTATAGGGACAACGACACCCGATGCGTCAGCCAAATTAGAGGTAAATGCTAGTAATAAGGGCTTTCTTCCCCCTCGGGTTACCTTAAGTTCAGGTACTGATAATACGACCATTCCCAATCCAGCTACTGGATTATTGATCTACAATACGGGAAACAATCCCAATTTAGTCGCTGGTTATTATTATTGGAATGGTTCAAACTGGGCAACCATCGCAACGGCAACGGGATCTGGTGTATATGCCTCCTACATGCGAGGTTCCCGAACTAGCGCACAAACGACCGGAATTGCTGCCAATGGATTAGTGGCATTCACGCAAACTGATAATGTCGCAGGTCAGGATATTAGTTTAAATACATCAACTGGGCAAATTACACTAGCAGCTGGAAGAACGTATAGACTCTTGGCTCAAGTACCTACTTATCAAACATCAAATTCAGATACTAGACCCCAATTCACTTGGTATAATGAAACAAACTCATCCTACATCGGAAGCTCTTCTGCTTCTTATACACCTTCCAGCGGTGCGGGATGGGGAGCTACTGGGGGACTATCGGAAGCAATCATTACGACAAGTGTAACAACTACAGTTTCATATAGAATAATACAACCGTCGAATTTAAACTCGATTGGTGGTAGTGGAGACTTTAATACCGCTGGCTCCTATCCTTGGTTTGATATCCAAGTAATTTCTGGAAATCAAGCCATTGAACCTGATCGTGTGGCAAAATTCGTGGATGCCGGGGTACCCTTAGCCTTTGGTGATATTCAAGTTCAAGTCAGTACATCCGGAGGTAGAAGTCTCCAAATAAGAACAACGGGAGGTGTCAATATTACTGGCATGATTTCAGCTTATACAACTTATAATGGAGCCTCAGGAACACATTCTTACACCTATTTTTCAGATGTTAGTCAAACGATAACCAGTAGTTTCGCTTACCTTGGGTGGTCATGGGGATTTAATCAAAGTGGTGATTTGGCGGTATATTATTTTCGCGATACAACTTTTGGTCGATTCTATCGTATAACTTTGATGATTGGAGTTAGTTATTTAAACAATATGATTTCCATTGAAAAATTGATTTAATATTTGTGTCAATAGATAAATTGTCTTTTGGATACATTTAATCTATAACCCTAGGCTTTAGCCTAGGGATCCCCAGACTAAAGTCTGGGGCTAAAAACACCTAATCTAAAACCCTAGGCTTTAGCCTAGGGTAGCGGCAAAAAACCGTGAATACCTAATAAATATTCCGATTCAAAAATTCATTTCTCCATTTTCCATTCGGATCCATTTCCTTCGCCAAAGCTAAAAAATCCTTGAATTTTGGATAACGAGCATGTAAATCCGCTGGAGCCATCGTAAACAATTTTCCCCAATGTGGCATATAAGCAAAGGGTGATAAGGCCTTTTCCAAAATAGGCAAGACTGCTATCACCTCTTTATTCATCGGCTTCCAAGTAAAATGTATCGCAATAACATCTTGCTTATAGGCTGGACTCAACCATAAGTCATCCGCTGCGATACTCCGTATTTCCGTCACAAATAAGATAGGTGAAATCGAAGGATGTAATGCTTCTACAGCCATAATGGCCTCATATGCATGTTTACGTGGCACAAAAAACTCTGATTGCAATTCCGCTCCATTACTTGGCGTGAATCCCATCTTAAAATGCGGCAAACGCTCATACCAAGGACCAGGAACGCCCATTTGATCCGTGCAATTAATTGGAGAATTGACTTTTATCGGATGTAAGTTCGTCTTTGCAGCACTAGCCCCAAAAACACTAGCAGGCCCTAATTTCACTTCGCCTTCCACCTTTTTCTTCACCCACAATTGATTGATGTTTTTATCCAACCAGTGCGTAAACATACTGACCGAATAACCCATGGAATAAATTTCATCGAAATGATCTTTCAATGCCGACATTGGTAAATTCTCATATACTTCCTGTGTGACCTGAAAGCGAGGATATATTTTCAAGGCTACCTTGGTCACAATGCCCAAAGCTCCAATATTGACAACCGAGCCATAAAATGCTGGATGGCTTTTGTCCAACTGAATCAATTTCCCATCTGCCTGCATGATTTCCAAGGCCTCTACGGCAGAAGATAAATTACCCGTCGTTCCTCCAGAACCGTGTGTCGCCGTAGCACATGCACCGGCCACCGAAATATGGGGTAAAGATGCCAAATTGTGAATGGCATAGCCGCGTTGATCGATGTATAAACACAAATCCCCATACTTAATTCCTCCCTCGGCCCAAACCCAAGACTTTTCCGTATCAATGGAAAGCACCTTGTTAAGTTTGGAAGTCGAAATCAAGGTCTCCGTCGTATCGGCCACCGTATTAAAGGAGTGCTTCGAACCCAATGCTTTACCGCCTTTCAATTGCAATACTTCCGCGCGTAATTCCTCGATGGTCGTTGGATATACTACTATTTTGGCCGAATAGCGAAGATTCCCCGCCCAATTTGTTAAGCCCGTATCCACTTTGCTCCAATGCATCAGCGAGCCACTGACAGCCATTAAACCAGCTGATTTAATAAATTCAATTCGTTTCATATAATATAGGTTTAATTTGAAAAATCCTTTTTTATAACCTTGGGCTTTAGCCTAAGGATCCCTAGACTGAAGTCTGGGGCTAAAAATCATCTAATCCATAACCCTAGGCTTTAGCCTAGGGATCCCCAGACTGAAGTCTGGGGCTAAAAAAACTATCTTAGCTCATAAAACGCATGCTTGACCACCCCATCCACTTTCGCCCCATCCGAAACGAACAAGCGATTATTCAGCCAGGTATAGCGTTCATCCGCCGACTCAAAACGCGAAAAAGTCCGCATATATCCTCCATCACGTAATCCTTCATTACGTAAATAAATCAAAGCCCCATCTTCCGTTTGCAAAGTATAGCGGGTATCGATTTCCACAACTCCATCCCGACGAATATGTTGCCAATCTCCGCCACCTTCAAGAATAAAACCGTTTAACTCATCTGACCAAAATCGGCCACCCATCACTCGCACAATTCGACGAGCGCCTAAGTCTTGCACCTCACCCAATTCAATCTCAGCCTCTAAAAACAATTTCAATTCCATTAGGCTTTCGCATTTAAAGATTCTACATCAAAACCAGCTATTTTTTTATAATGCGCCATTACATCCGCCAACTCAGCATGTGGAATTTCATCAGCCTCAAAACCCTTTGGAAAACGCTCTTCCATCATATCCATGATAAAATCAGGGCCTTTTTGGCGATTTTGCAAGACCACTTGAGCGGTTGCAGGAACGCGTTCAGCGTCATAAGCCAACAAAGCTTTTATCGGATCGGATTCTTTTTTTAGCGCTATAGCCAAAGCATCCGCATCCAATATAGCCTGCGAGGCCCCATTTGACCCAATCGGGTACATCGGATGCGCTGCATCTCCTAACAAGGTCACCCGACCGAATGACCATCGAGGCAAGGGATCGCGATCCGACATGGGAAATTCAAAAATTCCACCGTGCGTCTTTTCAATCATTTCCGGCACGTCAATCCAATCGTATTTCCAGGATTGATAGATTTCTAACAATTGCTCCTTCCCTACTTGGCGGTTCCAATCGCGCACCGTAATTTCTTTTCCTGAGGCTTGACGCAAATTTGCCACCCAATTAATTAATTGTTTTCCGTCAGCATCCAAGGCCGTTTCAATCGGATAAATCACCATTTTTTGCTTCAATGAACCAATCATCGCCATGGAAGAACCTGTCAAAAATGGCTTCATACGAGCCGTTCCGCGATATAAGACATTTCCCGAAAACACTACCCCCCCCTCATCCGGATACAATTTCTTGCGCACAGCAGAATGAATGCCGTCCGCACCGATCAACAAATCCCCGAGCTCCTCAGCAACTAATTCTCCTGTTTCTCGATTAACAAATGTGGCCTTTACTTGATTTCCAATTGTTTCAAATGCCTGTATATGTGCATTCGAAATGATATTTGCTGAACCCAATATTCGAAGGGCTTCCTTCCAAAGTAAAACTTGAAATTTACCTCGGTGGATGGAAAATTGAGGCCAGCGATACCCGGCATGTTTACCGCGTGACTCTGACCAGAAGAATTGACCTTGCCGATTGGCATAAACTAATTCACGTGTATCCACAGCTATCGCAGAAATTTTATCCTGAAGTCCTAAATTCGTCAATACACGTACACAATGCGGCAATAAATTAATTCCAACGCCCAGAGGCGTAACTTCCTTGACTGATTCAAAGACTTTTACTTCATGCCCATCTTGATGTAAGCGCAAGGCTGTAACTAATCCACCTATTCCTCCTCCGGCAATTATAATTTTCATATACTGGGTTTAAAATTTTTCATTAATTGAACAAGATGTTGAACACTCGCAACCGACATCCCATTGTACATCGAAGCCCGAAATCCACCCACTGTTGGGAATCCTTTGATTCCCACCACATCATGTTGGCTTAAATATTCCAAAAACTGAATTTCAATTTCAGTTGAAATAGCACGAAAACATGCATTCAACAGTGAACGATCCGCTTTGACAGCAATCCCTTCAAATAAAGGATTCCGATCGATTTCATCATACAATAAACTAGACTTCTCCACACTTCTCCTTTGCATCTCAAGCAATCCACCTTGCGATTTAATCCAACGAAGCATCAAAAGAGCAACAAACACCGGAAAAGTAGGGACTGTATGATACAAGGATTGATTATCGATGTGCGTTTGATAATTCCAAATATTCGGAATTTTGCAATCATTTGAAGCTGTTAAAACCTTTGTATTAACTAGCACACAAGTGATACCAGCGATGCCAAAATTCTTTTGAGCTGAGGCAAAAATGATGCCAAATCGATCGATATCCAAGGGTTTACTCAAAAAATCAGACGTCATATCCGCAACCAAGGGAATATCAACTTCAGGATAGTCATGGTATTGAATTCCCTCAATCGTTTCGTTGGAAACAACATGTAAGTATCTTGCTTCCGCGGGCAAGGTCCAATGCTTCAGAATGCGATCATATTTTGTAGAAGCAGAAGAGGCCAACACATGCACATTAGCCATCTCCCGGGCAGCATCAATCGACCGCTGCGCCCAAAAACCCGTATCCACGATGGCCATGGATTCATTCAAGCCCAATAAATTCATGGGTGCCATGGCTAGTTGACTACTGGCACCGCCCGGTAACCAGAGTACCTCGAAATAATCAGGTAATTGATATAATTCGCGAACGAGTGCAGATGCTTCTTCGATGATTTGCACAAATTCAGGTGCACGGTGGCTTATTTCCGCAATACTTAAACCCGAATGATTGAAATCGATTAGTGCATCAGCAGCTTGTTGGAAAACTTCCTTGGGCAAAGTTGCTGGTCCCGGACTAAAATTATGTTTCTGCATGTACGAAAATAGGAAAATATCAGTAAACTGCGTAGAAATTAAAATATTAAGCCATTTCATGAGTATAGCTTCAAAACTCAAACGATTTTGGAAATCAGTAGGACCTGGTTTAGTTACGGGAGCCAGCGATGATGATCCATCGGGCATCGCTACTTATTCGCAGGCAGGTGCACAATTCGGATTAATGACACTTTGGACGACCATCATCACAATACCCCTGATGGCAGCGATCCAACAAATGTGCGCACGCATCGGATTAGTAACCTCACAAGGCCTCACGGGAACCTTAAAGAAACATTATTCCAAACCCGTATTGTATGTGATGCTATTATTTAGTACTCCGGCCATTATCATGAATATTGGGGCAGATATTGCAGGCATGGGAGCTGTTGGGAATTTATTATTTCCACAAATCGACGCGAGTTATTTTAGTGTCATGTTTACGATCATTTTATTAGGGCTTATAATTTACTTACCCTATCAAAAAATCGCATCAACTTTAAAATACCTCTGCATCGTGATGTTGGTGTATTTTGTGGTCCCATTTTTATACAAACAAGATTTAAGGCAAATCCTACTTTCGACATTGGTTCCCAAGATGGAATTTTCCAAAGAATACCTAGCAGTTCTTGTGGGAATCCTCGGAACAACGATTTCCCCTTATTTATTCTTTTGGCAAGCTTCCATCGAAGTAGAAGAAATGCAACATAAAAAGAAACATTTGATGGTCAATAAGCGGATCATTCATGCGATGGAACAAGACGTAGATTTTGGAATGGGATTTTCAGGTTTGGTCATGTATTTCATCATCTTGACAACGGGTACCGTTTTATATGGAGCAGGTATACATCAAATCGATACGGTGGAACAGGCAGCGATGGCATTACAACCTTTAGCGGGAGATTTGGCTTATGTATTATTTGCCGTGGGGGTCATCGGAACCGGCCTAATTGCAATTCCGGTATTAAGTGGCTCATTATCATATATTTATGCTGAAACATTTGATTGGGAACAAGGATTAGATAAAAAATTCCATGAGGCCAAAGGATTCTATGTCATCATCATGATATCGCTTTTATTAGGACTATCGATGAATTATCTAGGCATCTCACCCATTCAGTCCCTGATATACACGGCCATTCTATATGGTGTTACAGCACCTGTTTTGATCGGCATCATTTTACACATTTCGAATAATCAAGAAATCATGGGTGAGTACACAAATTCAAGGTACTTAAACGTGATGGGCGGGATCGCATTGCTATTGATGGCAGTGGCAGCAATCGCCCTGGGGGTGTTGTATTATTAAAAAGACGTTGGACGTTGGACGTTAAACTAGGTACCCTTTGGCAAACCTTTTAGGATTGCCAAAGTTTGAGCCGCAAAACGTGCAGCGATTAATCCTATACGACCTAGCCGCAATACTTCGCATC
>JBJTMZ010000276.1:0-2521 GCA_046073805.1 Aquirufa sp. | reverse complement strand
GGCCGTATCAGGCTGACCTGTCTGTGGAGAATAAAACAAATAGATCCAGTGATTCTTATCATAATTGGGATCCACGTTTACCCCCATCAAACCATATTCGAATTTCGAGAATACGTTCATGTTAGCGACCACCTTCACTTTCCCTTTCTTGGGGTCGTACATTTTCAACTTACCCTTTCTTTCGCCGTAGAAAATTTTTCCTCCGTTGGTCAAAGCCAATTCAGTCGGCTCATCAAAGTTCTTATCTAAGATTGTTTTGGTGAAACGATTTTCTTCGGGAAGTGGGCCTGTGCGTAAAGGCTTATTGAAGTTGATCGCCGGACCTGATGCTGCCCACTGCAAACCTCCCCAAATATGTTGTAAGACTAATGGCTCATCGAATGTCTCATGCGTGTGACCCCAGTTGGTGTAAAACGCGCGGCCACCATCAAACTCATGGTACCAA
This sequence comes from Aquirufa sp., assembly GCA_046073805.1. GTDB lineage: Bacteria > Bacteroidota > Bacteroidia > Cytophagales > Spirosomataceae > Aquirufa. The sequence goes on along the minus strand of JBJTMZ010000276.1, from coordinate 2,076 downwards.
GCCATCGGGTGATAATCCCCCATTTTACCATCCTTATAGGATTTTTCATCCAAGGTAATTAATACTTTAACGTCTTTATTGAAGTTCTTGAAATCGTAGAATTCATCGGTACGATCAAAAGTTGTAGGCATGTGCGCCGTCGAGATATGCGATTTATCTACCGCGGTAAACGTACCTTTTTGAACGTTTGGTCGGCCTGGGTGAGAGGCAAATTGTCCTCCGGCTAATTTATTGTACCAAGGCCAATCATACTCAGTATCCGTCGCGGCATGCACGCCGAAATAGGCACCACCGGCTTGAATGTAGCGCTCGAACGCATTCTGCTGTTGGTCGTTTAATACATTCCCTGTCGTGCTCATAAATACGACCACACGGTAGTTCTTCAGATTCTTTTCCGTGAAAGCGGCTGGATTTTCTGTGGTATCTACACTAAAGCCCTTTTCTTTCGCCATTTTGAACAGGGCGATTTGGCCAGGCTTAATGGAACTGTGTCTAAAACCTTTGGTTAAGGAGAAAACCAAAACTTTTTGTCCCTTTAATGGGTTAGCTTCTTGTGCGAAGCCGATGGAGATTGCTGTTAGACTAACGAAAATGGCCAACAACACTCGGCCGAAACCGAACAAATTCTTTTTCATAGTTGATATTATTAAACAATAGGTCTTGCAAGATAGCCTAAAAGCAAATTTTATTCATAAATTTCATCAAATATTTCTATCATGAACAAAACATACACCCTTTTTCTACTTCTATTCGTCAGCACATTCGCCTTTGGGCAGTCATGTTGCTTTGTTACGAAAGACGACATGCAATTAATGGCATCTGACAAGGCGTTTCAACGCTCGCATAAATTGCCAAAACCCTATCACCATGTCAGCAAGGCGGGGGGTGAAATGATTACGTTTTCGACTCCGGATGGCCAAACAGCCAATGCGTTTTACATCAAGGCAGCCAAGCCAACGCAATACACCTTGTTTGTTTTCCAAGAATGGTGGGGACTGAATGATCACATCAAACGCGAGGCAGAGCATTTTTACAGCACTTTGGGAAATGTGAATGTGTTGGCTATCGATATGTATGATGGAAAAGTTGCCACGACGCGTGAAGAGGCGGGAAAATACATGGGAGGTGCGAACCCCTTACGCTTAGAGAACATCATCAAAGGGGCGATTGCCTTTGCGGGGCCGCAGGCCAAAATTGGAACGGTAGGCTGGTGTTTTGGAGGCGGATTATCGCTGAAAGCATCGATTTTAGCGGGTTCACAAGCAGCAGCTTGTGTCATGTATTACGGCATGCCAGTTAAAGATGTGGAGCAATTGAAAACATTACAAACCGACGTGTTAGGTTTATTTGCTGGACGTGAAAAGTTTATCTCCCCGGCGATTGTCGCGGAGTTTGAGGCAAATATGAAAGCGGCAGGAAAAGGTATACAGATCAAATCTTTCGATGCCGAGCATGCTTTCGCGAATCCATCAAATCCTGCATTTGACAAAGCCGCTACAGAAGAAGCTTGGAATATGGCAATAAATTACTTCAAAACTCGTTTAAAGTAACATGCGAAAGTACATCGTCCTGTTAGGTTTGTGTCTATTTTTTGCCGAACCGGTTTGTGAGGCTGCCATGGCCTCGACCGTCATTAGCTATAACAAGCCTAAAGTTTATCGCAAGAAAAAAGGTTTTCTCTGGGGATTATTCAAGAAGAAGCCAAAGAAATGCGATTGCCCTAATTTATAATCGGGTTTAACCAAGAGTCTGCTCGCGAGCCGGGTTCCTTTGCGGCCAACCAGCGTTGTCGGTCAGCCTCTTGGTTTTCATGTTGGGGCTCAATCACCTCCGCATCCGCATCCATAAATATAATCGTCATAACCTCTCGCATCGTGTTCGAATGATTTGCGGGGGCGGCGTGTAGTGTCCAACCCATGTGAAAAGTGGCATCTCCTGCGTTCATCGTTTTTTGAGCCACAATCGGGAAAGCCTGATCCTGAACAAACTTGGCGATTGTTGCTTCGGATTCATCCGAGATGGGCATCGGCGGAAGTTTCACATTTTGCGTCCCTGAAGCGAAAGTTAGCATTCCCA
>JBJTMZ010000275.1:0-2657 GCA_046073805.1 Aquirufa sp. | reverse complement strand
TTGTATTCGAGCCCCTTGGAAACGATGATATCGGTGAAATGTTCCAAGTCTCGCCAGTTCATACAACCAAAACGAATAAGCTGTTCATCTTCGCGCATTGACCTGTTCGGTATGTCTTGTTTAAACTGTGCTAATCCTCCTTGGTATTTCTCCTCCAAGGTGCTTTTGCGGATTACTAAATTGATAAATTCGAGTTCGATTGCCATGTGGCAAAGATAGGATTCTTTTATTGCCGACCGTTTGATAATTAATTTTTCATTTTGTCACTTGGGTTAAATTGTAAAGAATTGATTATCATTTAGTTGTATTTGATATTCTAAAATTTGGACTTAAAATTTGTCATAATAATTTTTCCAAAATGCGTAAAAGGCAAGAAGAAATTGCACATTTGCACTCGCTAAATTGACATCTCCATGAACCCGATTACGGACCGAATTAAGAATCACTTCAAAGGTGATATGCACATCTTATTGATTGTCTTTTTTCTCAGCGTCATGGGTGTTGTTATTCAGTTCTCTGCCAAGGGTCGATTAACCATGGATGGGCCATTTGCGCCTTTATTTCCACTGTTTAAATCGCTCATGATTTTAGTGGTTGGCTTTTGGTGTATGGGTCGAATATCGCAAATGGATTATTTGAAATCGACGAAACGCATGGACCTTCTCTTGTATGGTTCCTGGATTCTGATTGGGGTGGCCTATCTTTTTGGCCAGAAAGCGGGCGGGGCGAGTCGATGGATTCAATTGGGTCCCCTAACCTTTATGCCTTCCGATATGGCTAAATTGTGTTTGACGATTTCGTTGTCGAAGATGTTTGCTGCCCGACAAGCCGATCCGAATGCTTATAATCCCACCGTCATTTTTGCCTTGTGTTTTAAAATCGGGGGAACTTGTTTTTTGATTTTTCTTTCGAATTTCTCGACGAGTGTGATTGTTTTTGGAACGTCCATTGTGTTGATGATTTTTGGTCGAGTGCCGTGGAAGAAGATTGCCTTGATTTTCAGCATATTCGTGGGACTGGCCGTTGCGTTGATCTTTATGCGGGTTGGCCAACGGGCTGAAACGATCGTTAATCGAATAGAGGTATACTGGAATCGCATCATGCGCCACCAAACCAAGGAGGAAATTGAAATTGCCGATCAGGGCTCCGATTTTCAATTAAAGCAAAGTTTGTATGCCATTGCAACTGGCGCTTTACAACCCAAAGGGCCAGGAAATAGCCAGTTTCGCTTTCACTTATCACAAGCAGAATCTGATTTTGTCTATGCAATCATCATTGAAGAATGGGGAATTGTTGCCGGTATTTTATTGCCGGCTATGTTTATTGCCCTTTTTTGGCGTGGAGCCCTTGCCATTAGTTACAGTGCCAAACCTTTGGGAGGATTGATGTCGGCCGGACTAACGTTCTCCATCGTTTTGCAGGCCTTTTTGAATATGTTCGTAGCCATCGGGGCAATCCCTGTAACGGGCCAACCCATTCCCTTGGTCTCCGCGGGAGGTACGTCATTAATCTTTACGTTGATTAGTATCGGCTTTATTTTATCCGTCACACGCGACAAGGATAAAAATAAAAAAGTAAATCTATCTTCTGAAATGCTATAAGGTAGGTTGCTCTGCGTATCTATCGAACGGTATCCTATTTCCAAGTGATTTCTGCTACCTTTGGTTCACAAACGCTGTTTACCAAAGATTATATCATTTTGAAATATTCGATAATCCTTTTATTTCTACTATCATTCCATCTTCAGGCGCAAAGCCCCTTGGATTCACTCATGCAACATGCGGAATCTTTGGGTCTTCAGAGAAACGATTACCTATACACTCCAGGAGATACTTTAGGAGCTAGAAATGCGGTTCAGCGATTCATGATGGACCTCCGTTTTGGTGCACAGCCCAAACTGCGTTTCCAAGGTTATGATTTCAAATTACCCAAAGATGCCTATCGAATTCGGTATGGCCAACTGTGGAATTCGCCAAAGATTAAACAATTAGCTTATCGTCTAATTAATGAAAATGAGGAGATCCTTAAAATATTGAAGATATTAAGGGATTCGACCCAATTGACTGCTTCAGACAGGAAATTACTTGTGAGGGCAGCGAATGAATTCCGCTGGTTGGCTGCTGTCAAGGCGAATCGCTCGATGGTGGTAGTGAATATTCCTGCCGCGCAATTGAATGCTTTCGAGCTGGGCCAACAAGTTTTAAAAATGCGGGTGGTGCTCGGAAAACCGAGTACGCCGAGTAAAACGCTTAGCAGTCAGTTGAAAACCATCATCGTTACCCCTTATTGGAGTGTCCCTCGGTCGATTTGCATCGAGGAGTTGGTGCCTGAAATTCGAAAAAACATTCGCTATTTCTATGCAAGTCATTTGGAGATCATCGATCGAAATAATCAAAAGGTTACTCCAGAATCGGTCCCTTGGCATCGATTAAATGCCAATTATTTCCCCTATGAAATGGTGCAGCGCACTGGGTATTGGAACACGCTTGGATTACTAAAATTTCAATTTGATAATCCGTTTAAAATGTATTTACATGATACGTCTGAGAGGAAGTTGTTTGCGAAAGAAAAGAGATTTTACTCCCACAGTTGTATTCGCCTTGAAAAGCCCTTGGCTTTGGGTAAGTTATTGTTGAATGGAAATTCAATTGGGCTCG
>JBJTMZ010000274.1:0-3698 GCA_046073805.1 Aquirufa sp. | reverse complement strand
CAAAAATATGATCATCGGTATCGCCGTAATCAACACAATCGAAATCACATAGGAAAGCTTTTTGGAATCTCCCTTAATCGCACCTGCCGTAGCAATCGCCGCCGAAACCCCACAAATCGATACCGCACTCGAAATCATAATCGCAAACTCCTCATCGATCCCCATCTTTTTGGATATCCAAAAAGCAAAATACCATACGGAAATCACCACGACCAATGCCTGAATCAATCCCAATGAACCCGCCTTCAAGATATCTCCGAAAATCACACTCGTACCCAATAAGATCAAGCCAATTTTCACGAAAAGCTCAGTGGATAAGGATTCAGTCAACCACCCTGGCAGCGTAAAAAAATTGCTCAACAAGAGGCCAATCGTCAAACTAAATATCACCGCCTCCAAATTCCAGTTTTTCAAAAAAGCGTTCCCGGCTAATACCAATGCCAACGACGTTAAAACAAAAACAATGGGAAATCCTTTCGCAGTATCCTTAATGGACTTGCCCAACAAGCCTGCTGACAACAATGCAATCACATAAGTAATCCCAAAAACTTGACCTAGCTTGATTAAATTTTTCCCCGCCAGAACCTTTTCGGTTAACTCAGTAGTTGTTTCCCAGCCAAAACTTGGAGTGGGGACCAGAATACCAAGTAGTGCGATAATAATGAGAAAAAATCCAAGAAAAACGACCGTCCAGTCCTCTGAGAGTAGTTGATTATTTTTTATCATGTTGCTGGTATAATTGTGTGGTGGTGGTGACGCTGCCGGGGTCTGCGACCCCGGCAGCGTCTACCCGAAGCAAGTTCCTATTTTTTTCGAAAAGTTTCCCGATATTTTTACAATGCCGGCGTTATTACAATGTTCCGATATTCCACCGGTCCATGATCACCCTGAATCATAATCGGTCCCGGAGCCGCCTCATCACTATCCATCGCTCCACCCGTAACCCCCTGAATATTTTGGTCCACAATCACTTTTTGGCCATTCAAAGTCAAGGAAACCTTACGACCTACCAAGGTAATGTCAAATGTTTGCCACTCCCCTGATGGTTTAGCTGCCTGAATCAATGGATCAATAAATCCATAAATACCCCCTAAATAAATGCTGTAAGGCGCTTTTCCATAGCTGTCCTCCACCTGCGCCTCATAACGTCCACGCAAATACACCCCACTATTACTTCCCGGTGGCAAACGGAATTCGATATGCAATTTAAAATCCGTGAACTTCTCATCCGTACAAATATTGGCCCCCGATGCAGGACTCTTTAAGGCACCATTTTCGGCCACCCATTGATTCGGTTTCGTTCCCAACGAATGCCATCCCGTCAAATCCTTTCCATTAAACAAAGTAATCGCCTTACCCCATTTCGGTTCCGTTCCACGCCATAAAGAAGGCGCGCGAACACCCGTAAATGCCATCGCAGTTCCGTTGGGCTTCACAATCGTTCCCGATAATTTCCCATCTTTCAAATCTCCCTCAAAAGTCATATAGGCATCCACTCGATCCCATTGTGGTGGAATCTTAAAGGACACATGTCCATCCTTGTAAAAAACCTCGGATATCGGACGCGCTGAACCGCCATCTCCCACAAAACGTCCCGTCAAGGTCTTAAGCCCCGAATGGCGAACCTCCAACCACGATGGTGCAATAGATGCACCCCCGTTACGGTTTTCCATCGTTACATTTAAATCCCACGCGCCCTCTAAAGGATGGTGTTCATCCTGCGCATAAACACTAAACGACCCGAAGGCCAACAAAGCAATCAATAATTTTTTCATAGGTCTATAGATTAATTGTGTACTGCCTCCATTTTTGGAGAAATAAAATGTATTAATAGCCAGGCAAATAAATAGGCACAGCCACATGCCACAAATATAACATTATATCCGGCAGACAAAGCCTGATCTGCCTTGTATGCATCCAAAACAACCCCAATGATATACGGGAAAATCACCCCGCCCAAGGAGCCAGCCAAACCCCCAATTCCCACCACCGAAGAAACCGCATGCTTCGGAAACATGTCGGAAACCGTGGTAAAGATATTCGCCGACCACGCCTGGTGTGCCGAAGCAGCAATGCTAATCAAAAATACGGCCTGCCAAATGTCCGTCGCCCAACGAGCCCCGATAATCGGGACCGCACAGAGCGCAAAAAAGAACATCGAAAATTTGCGTGCCTTATACACCGGCCAACCCTTTTTGATGAAATACCCCGAAATATAGCCTCCACCAATACTCCCAATCGACGTGCAGGTAAACAAAATCGCCAAATGTAAACTCGGCTTTTTCAAGTCCAACGCAAAAGTCGTCGAGAAATAAGACGGCAACCAAAACAAGAAAAACCACCAGATCGGATCCGTAAAAAACTTCCCCACAATGAAAACCCACGTTTGGCGATAGCCAAACAATTTGCCCCAGGCTATCGGAGCCACCTCCGTCACCTCTTCCTCCGATTGAATATGCGCCAATTCCTCCGTGGTCACGGATGCATGTTTCGCAGGCACCTCGTAAAACCACCACCAAAGCGCCAACCACACAAATCCGATCGCCCCGGTAATGATAAAGGCTTCCTGCCAACCGTAAGCTCCCAATATCCAAGGCACCATAATCGGCGCAACCATCGCCCCAATATTTGCCCCCGAATTAAAAATCCCGGTCGCAAAAGCCCGCTCCCTTTTCGGAAACCACTCCGCCACCGTCTTAATCGCCGCTGGAAAATTCCCCGCCTCGCCAGCCCCCAAGGCCGCGCGCGCCGCACCGAAACCAAAGGATGTCTTCGCCAAGGCATGGGCCATCGCCGCGACCGACCAGATAATGAGTGAGATGACGTAGCCCATTTTGGAACCAATCTTGTCGATGATTTTACCGAAGGCCAACAAGCCTATTGCATACGACGCGGTAAAACACATGACGATAAAACTGTAATCCGTCTCCGTCCAATTCAACTCCTTTTCCAACGTAGGCTTCAACAAACCAATGACTTGGCGATCCAAATAATTGATCGTTGTCGCAAAAAACAAGAGGGCGACGACCACCCAGCGATAATTTCCTTTCATTAGAATCCGATTGAGTTCCCGCCTTCAACCGGGATTGAGACGCCTGTAACATAATTGGATGCATCCGATGCCAAATACACCGCCGCCCAGCCAATGTCCTCCGGCTTTCCAAAATAACCCATCGGCGTGCGATCCATCGCCTTGTGCTTCCGATCCGGATCCGAATTCATTGCCGTCCGACTCATCGCCGTTTCAATAAAACCGGGTGCAATCGCATTGACACGAACACCCTTGCCTGACCACTCCGAGGCCAGCACGCGAACCAAACCATAGATTCCAGTTTTGGAGGACGCATACGCCGCCACTCGGTCTATGCCGTAATACGCCGCCATCGAGGAAATCATGATGATGGATCCCTTTCCGCGTTCCAACATGTGTTTTCCCACTTCGCGCGTCAACGCAAAAACGGCATTTAAATTCACATTGATAATATTCGAAAAATCAGTATCCGAAACTTCGACCGCCGGACGCTTCATGTTGATTCCCGCATTATTCACCAAAATATCGATACCCCCATGTTTCGAAATCAACTCCGAAACTAAAGCTGACGTCAGACTCAAGTCAGCCACATCATTCACGGCATAATGCGCGCCAGCACCTAGGTGGGTTGCCATAGCCGCCATTGATCAGCAGGTTGAAGATTGAC
>JBJTMZ010000273.1:0-2765 GCA_046073805.1 Aquirufa sp. | reverse complement strand
ATGTATGAATTAAGCCCCGAAGAAAGACTCAAAGTCATCGATACCGTGGTCAAACAAGTTGCAGGCCGCGTACCCGTAGTCGCCACGGGAACGATGGGGGGCAGCATTCCCGAAATGGCTGAATTTTCCAAACAAGTCTATTCCTTGGGCGTGGATGCGGTGATTATATTGAATAATCAATTTGTGACAGAAGACGAAACGGATGATTTGTTTTTAGAACGAATGCAAGAATGGTTAGGGCTGACGCCCGGAATACCTTTTGGTATTTACGAATGCCCAGTACCCTATAAACGATTGGTGAGTATTCCGGTTTTGGAGCATTTACTTACGACAGGCCGACTCATTTATCACAAAGATACTTCCTTGAAAATCGACGAGGTGCGGGCGAAGATAAAGACAGGCGAAAAGTATGTATTTGGACTCTACGATGCCTACATCGAACACGCGATTGATTCGCTGAAATCAGGTGCAAAAGGGCTTTCGTGTATTCAAGGAAATTACTTCCCCGACTTAATTGTGAAACTGTGTGCGGCACCTGAGAAGCACAGAGATATACAGGAATTCTTGTCGGCCCACATGGAACTCATGCACCAAAGCTACCCGACCAGCGCAAAATATGTTTTACAAAAAATGGGCTTCCCGATCAATCTCGCAACCAGGCGAAACGTAGGAGAATTGACTCCTGAAATTAAGCTAAAATTAGACGCGCTTATCGAAGAATATCACGCACGATTTTAAGATGATGTTCCGTATGAATCCACAAAAAACGCGATGTTAATTTCGTGTTCAAATCCCCGAACATGGGATGCGTAAAATATTGTTTGGGCGATTGATTCAGTAAATTCAATATACTCAAACTTGCCTGATCGAGGGCAGCATCCAATTCCGCTTTATCGATTTGCATTGGCATCGCCGACTTCGGTGCGCGCGCCTTACCACGCGGTATTTTTTTAGTTAGTAATATTCTCCATTTGATTACGGAAAACTTGGGCGAATACCTATTCGGATCGGAAGCCGCAAGGGAAACGATCATCCCATTGATGACCTTCAAATTATGCAACAAATGCCAACCAACCGTCTCCACAGAAACATCTGGATTCTTCTTCTCCCAATGTTCGGATAAATCCTGCATCTCGCGTAATTGAATGGCTAATTTATTGATCATAAGCGCATTTGGAAAAATAATCCGTGATTCGATTTCTCAAACTTCATAGGGCCATAGGCGTCCATATTCGATCCCAGACCAATAATAAACTTATCAAAATTTATGCCCGCACGAAGGCTAATACCACTGCGAGCATGCGTTCCTGCCTCCATATTCTGAACTAATAGTCCTTGCAAACGTGTGTATAAACGGAGCTTTTCGCTCAATTTGGGTTTGTATTCCGCTATGGCCACCGTTTCAAATGCGTGCTCGGGTTTGAAATTAATGGTCGGGAAAATAACGACCAAGTAATCTGGACTGGCCTTTAAAAATTGAAAGCCGAGCGTCGGAACAAAACCCAATTTGTAATGCCACTGCAAACCAGATGCCGCACTCAAGCCTTTTCCTAAATTATAGGTAATGGCATTATTGATGACCATTTCCGTTTCTGAGGGTGCATTTTGATAATCTGCCGCCCCGACTGTCACATTGAAGAAGTTAAATTTTCCCGCGGCATCAATAGGACGATTGATGATGATAAGCAAATTGGCTCGCTTATTCCCGGCCATTACCTCGACGGGTAGCGGAGCCTTTTGTGCCAAGAGGCCCGTGGAAATAAGTAACAAACAAAGAATTCCTAGATTTTTCATGGCCACAAATTTAGGCAAAACTTATTCGGTAAGCTTTTTTTGAGACCAAATAGCAAAAATTGCCGCCGTAATAAACATGATTAAGCTGTAAACCACCGCCGGAATCGTCATTTCTCCTTGATTCAAAATACTCAAGGCAATATAAATCGCCAATGACCCATTGTGAATTCCCACCTCCATCGAAATTGCCACGGCCTGTTTGGGAGGAAGCTGGAATAGTCGGGGAAGGAAATAACCCACCAACAAACAGGCCAAATTAAACGAAAGCGCGGCAGCTCCCACCGTTTGAATATCTTCCATCAAATGATCCATTTCCTTTAAGCCCGCCAGAATAATCAGCAGTGCCAGAAACAAACCAGAAACCAATTTCACGGGCCGTTCCATGCGCGAAGCAAAATCCGTAAAGCGATGACGCACCCACATGCCTAGACAGATTGGAGTGACAATCATCGCACAGACCTCCAAAACTTTTTGAAATTGCATGGGTACATAGGCCTCCGCATTCATGAAATATGCTAGCGAAAAATTGACAATCCACGCAATCGAGAAAATCGATAAAATACTATTCAAGGCTGTTAAGCTGACATTGAGCGCGACATCACCTCCGGCCATGTGGCTATATAAATTCGCGGAGGGGCCGCCGGGAGCGGCGGCAAGCAACATGAGGCCAACGGCCAGCACGGGTGACAACTCGAAATACTGTGCAATCAATAGGCAAATGAGTGGCAAGACTAACATTTGAGTGACTAGCCCAATAATCATCGCTAGGGGATATTGAATGATGCGTTTGAAATCAGCGGGGGTCAACGATAAACCTAAACCTACCATAATTATGGCAATCGCCATAGGCAAGAGATAGATGGAGAGAAAACTTGCTTGCATCCAATAATTTTTAAACCTTGCTCAAAATATTGAAAATTTGCTTGTCATCCTAAAATTATTTGTTCGTCTCGGCCTGTGGATCTTCTCCC
>JBJTMZ010000272.1:0-5770 GCA_046073805.1 Aquirufa sp. | reverse complement strand
ATCGTCAGTAAAAAAGGCTTGGTATTAAATGGAAAGAATCCGACGATTTTACATGGATATGGCGGATTTAATATTAGCTCTACCCCAACATTCACCGCGAGCCTAATGGCTTGGTTGGAAAAGGGAGGAGTCTATGTCTTGGCGAATTTACGTGGAGGCGGAGAATATGGGGAGAAATGGCATCAGGCCGGCATGAAGTTGAATAAGCAAAATGTGTTTGATGATTTCATTTATGCAGCGAAATATTTAATTAAAAATAAATACACCTCTTCCCCCTATTTAGCGGCTTCAGGACGTTCGAATGGCGGCTTATTGGTAGGTGCTGTGATTAATCAAGAGCCAGCATTATTCGGAGTAGCTTTGCCGGGCGTGGGTGTGATGGATATGTTGCGTTTCCAGAAGTTCACGATTGGTTGGAACTGGATTGCCGATTATGGATCGAGTGATAACCCGGAGGAATTTAAGGTATTGCGTAGTTATTCTCCATTGCATAATATCGAAGCGAAGGCATATCCTGCCACATTGATTACGACGGCCGATCATGACGATCGGGTGGTGCCAGCGCATTCATTTAAGTACGCGGCGACTCTACAAGCGAAGAATACCAGTAAGAAACCCATCATTATTCGGATTGATACCAATAGTGGACATGGTTCGAGTAATACGGCGAAGTTGATCGAATTAACGGCAGATATGTATGCGTTCGCTTGGGCCAATATGGGTAAATAAAAAACCCCGAGCGGAGCTCAGGGTATTGACTTAGGCGGCATAAATTAACCCCAGGCAGAAGCCTGGGGAAATAAACTAATCAACCTTAACGCGTCGAACCGCACCATCATTGCCCTGCGTTACGCGAACAAAATAGACGCCAGCTCCAGCCTTCTTCACATCAACTTGACCTAAGAAATCTCCTTGGAAATCTTTGATTTGTTGATTGGCTAATTCTTTTCCATTCACATCCAAAACAGAAATCGTCACATTCCCTTTTTCCGGGGCATGAAACTTGATATTCATGGTGCCATTAAAGGGTTTATTGGGTGTGATCTTTAACCCTTGAACGGTTTTAGACCCTTCTCCGAGGATGTTTTCATGGATTTTACGAAATTCCTTCATCCCTTTTCCAGGACCATCCAATTGAATATTAAATTCCTCGGGGCCTTGTAAGTTTTCGGTAATTGTCTCTCCGTCTTTTCCTCGGATGATCATCACACGTCTATTTTCCCGCGGACCCATTCCACCCTCTTCGCGATGAATGATAATGTTTTCTCCATCTTTTTCGATAGTCGATCCCTTGGATTGTTTTTTATTTACGTCCATTCGGATGATCTTTTTCTTATCACCGGATACTTTGATTTCTAAGTCCAACGAGTCTGAGAATTTCTTGAATTCACTATCAGCCTTGCTGAAATCAGAGAAGTGACGTTCGATTACTTTCTGCTTTCCATTTTCTTCCACCACGATTTTGATGGTGGCGTCTTGTTTTTCTTGAGCTTTTAAGGTTAAGCTCGACATCGCCATAGCGACGCTTAGAATGATGTATTTCATAGAGTTATTTTTTAATGCGAGACAAACTTACGAAATGCCGGTAACTAATGAATGTTAAGAAGTGTTAAGACTCCTTTCTTCATTGCCTTAAATTGATAATTTTGTTATTCCATTTTAATTCTATGTCGCAAAAGAAAATTCGTTTGGTCGTAAGTTTGATGTCACTGGCTTTGCTAGGGCTCATCGCCTTTCAGGCCTATTGGTTAGGCTTTATGCTCGAAACCAAGAAAGAACAATTCGCTGTCGATGTACAAGATGGTTTAGCGCAAGTTGTACGTAAATTAGAGAAACAAGAACTGGTCATGTTGGCTCAAAGGCAAAAATCCTATGAAAGCCAACAGCAGAAAATTAAGGAGCTTTCGGATAAATTAAGTTCCAAGAAGCCCAAGGTAAAGCGTATTCCTAAGCCCAATGAGATAGCTTCACCGGAATCTCACATAGCGCCGGAAGTCATAGCGAAGAACCGAATTGGACGAACCTTTTCGAATGAGATTCGCTCCGACATCATGTATGTCCGGAAATCATTTATGCTTCCCAACGGTCAAATTGCTGAAATTACGGAAGAGTATCGTGTGGACGTCGACCCAGAGCAGGAAATGCAACGACGCCTTCAAGAAGACCAGCAGTTATCTAATTTATTAGGCGAAGTTGATGCCTCTCATTGGCCAAATGGACAAATACGGATTAAACCGGATGGGCGAAATTCAAAAAGGCATTCGAATAAACAGCCAAAATCCCAGGTAAGTGAATCATCCCTTCAAAACGCAACGCCTGAATTAAATAAAGTCATTCAAAAAACGGCTTTAGCCAAAGAGGTATTTTCGGATTACTTGTTTAAAGAGCGTCCAATTAATGAACGCGTAGAACCTCATTACATCGATAGTTTGTTGCGTAAAGAGCTTGCGGAAAAACACATTACCTTGGACTATTCTTTTGGCATCGGCCCCGTCTCTCCCAAGCAGCCCAAAGATTGGATTTTTGCTTCGAACGCCCAAATCAAAAGACAGCCTGTTCAATTTATGGCAGCCTTATTTCCGAATGATTTACATAATTCGGGGCAGTTTCTACATGTCCATTTTCCAGATTCGATGGGCTTTATTTGGCAAACCATGGGAGTGAATTTATTGGGATCGGCCGTGTTGTTATTCATCATGATTGGTTGTTTTTACATCGCTTTGATGACTATTATTCGTCAAAAGAAATTAGCTGAGATCAAAAATGATTTCATAAATAACATGACGCATGAGTTTAAAACGCCTATTTCCACGATTTCGTTAGCTACTCAGCTCATTCAAGAGGATACGAGCGTTGTGGATAATGGAACGATTCAACGGTATTTAGGGATTATTAAGGATGAGAATGTACGTTTGGGCCAACAAGTGGAACGGGTTTTACAGACGGCTCAAATGGAGCGAGAAGAAATTATTTTGAAGAAACGAAATGTAGATATGCATGAGTTGATTCAACAAGTGATTGATATGAACCAGCCTATGTTGGTTGCGAAGCAAGGTTCATTAAGTACTGAATTACGCGCGGATCCTGCACAGGCCTTCATCGATGAGGTTCACATGACGAATGTGATGAATAATTTGATCGACAATGCGGTGAAATACAGTGCGCATGAACCTGTCATTCACATTGAAACCTATTCGGATGCGTCCGGGTTTCATCTGACTGTTTCAGATCAAGGAATCGGCATGCAAAAGGATGTTTTGGGGCAGGTCTTCGAACCTTTTTATCGGGTGCCTACGGGTAATGTACACAATGTGAAGGGCTTTGGATTGGGATTGAGTTATGTGAAGAAAATCGTTGTAGCGCATGGCGGGAACGTTTTTGTTAAGAGTCAATTAGGAAAAGGAAGTACATTTGAAATCACAATACCTTATGGCAACGAATCCTAGCATTTTATTGGCGGAAGACGATCCAAATTTGGGATTGTTATTGTCTGAATTCTTGAAGAAAAAGGGCTATGAAGTTTCATGGGCCCAAGATGGTGATCAAGCGCTTGATTTTTTCGTCAAAGGCCATTTTGACCTTTGCGTACTCGATGTCATGATGCCTAAGAAAGATGGTTTTTCTTTGGCAAAAGATATTCGTGCGACGCACCTTGATGTACCTATTATTTTCTTGACAGCCAAGTCGATGGAGGAGGACACCCTACAAGGATTCAAAGTGGGCGCTGATGATTACCTGACGAAACCTTTTTCCATGGATGTACTCGTCGCGCGCATGGAAGCCGTATTACGACGTATGAAATCCGATAAATCATTGCCGGCCTTGGCGGATGAAATAGCCTTGGGGGATTTCATGTATTATCCCGCTAAAATGCGTTTGGTGCTCAAGGGGAATGAACAAAAGTTCACGCCGAAGGAGAATGAGTTAATGAAATTGTTGTGCGAGAATTTAGGCCGACCGGTCAGTAGGTCGTATGCACTAAAATTAATTTGGGGGGATGACACCTATTTCAATGCGCGTAGCATGGATGTCTATATGACCAAGCTTCGTAAACTCTTAAAAGAAGACCCTCGCGTACAATTGATTAATTTGCACGGCGAGGGTTTCCGATTGAGTGTGGATTAATTGATGTGTGTAAATCCAGTATAAGGTACCAAAACCGCTGGAATCTTGATTCCATCCGGACCTTGGTTATTCTCTAGAATTGCTGCCACAATACGTGGCAATGCTAATGCAGAGCCATTTAAGGTGTGGCATAGAATCGATTTCCCATCGATTTTCGTGCGCAATTTCAAGCGGTTTGCTTGGTAAGTTTCAAAGTTGGACACCGAACTTACCTCCAACCAGCGACCTTGTGCGGCCGACCAAACTTCCATGTCGTAAGTCAAGGCAGATGTAAAACTCATGTCTCCGCCACAAAGACGTAATACCCGGTAAGGCAATTCCAATTTTTTTAGGATGCTTTGCACGTGTAAGGACATCTCTTCCAAAGCCGCGTACGAATGCTCTGGTTTTTGAATCTGTACGATTTCAATCTTATCGAATTGATGTAAGCGATTGAGCCCACGTACGTGTGCGCCCCAAGATCCTGCTTCACGGCGGAAACAAGGTGTATGGCCTACATTTTTGATGGGTAATTCTTTCTCATTGACAATGACATCCCGGTAAAGGTTTGTAATCGGCACCTCGGCTGTGGGGATTAAATAAAGTCCTTCTGCCTGCGTTTGGTACATTTGGCCTTCTTTATCTGGCAATTGTCCCGTTCCAAAACCTGAATCCTCATTGATCAAAATAGGAGGTTGGATTTCGTAGTAACCCGCTTGAATTGCCTCGTCCAAAAAGAAATTGATCAGGGCACGTTGTAAGCGCGCGCCTTTTCCTTTATAGACCGGGAATCCGGCACCTGTAATTTTGTTCCCTAAGTCGAAATCAATGATGTCGTAATCTTTGATTAGGTCCCAGTGTGGTTTGGCGTCAGCCGAAAGGCTAGGGATACTTCCCCATTCGAGCACGACTTCGTTATCTTCGGCAACTTTTCCTTCCGGAACCGAGCTATGCGGTAAATTTGGTAGCGTGACCAATAAATCGTTAAGCTCCTTTTCAGCTGCACGTGCAGCTTCCTCCATCGCTTTGATTTCGCCTTTGAGTGCCGCAGTTTCAGCGCGCTTTCCTTCGGCTAATTCTTTCTGTCCGGATTGCATCAAGGCGCCAATTTCCTTCGCGGTTGCGTTGGATTTTTCAAGTGCTTGTTCGGCTTGTTGGAGCAAAGCTTTTCGCTTATCATCCATAGCAAGTAGTTGGGCAACAATGCTTGCGGCATCACTTACATGCTTTTTAGTTAATCCAGCGATGGTGACTTCCGTGTTTGTCCGGATAAATGGAATCGTTAACATGGCGTTCGTTTAGAAAAGTCCTTCATTCAATGCGTTTAATGCATCATTTTTATGTTTGGCATCAACCAAAAGTGAGATGTTATGCTCAGAAGCTCCGTAGGAAATCATGCGAATTGGAATGTTTTTGATGGCATCCAAAACCTTGATAGCAATACCCTCTTTATCCGCCCAGAAATTACCCACGATGCAGATAATTACTTGGTCCTTATCTGGATCTTCTAATTCAGCAAATTCACGCAATTCGCGCATGATCGCATCCAGGTTGGCCGTTTGATCAATCGTTACCGAAACCGAGACTTCGGATGTTGTGATCATATCCACAGGCGTTTTGTATTTTTCGAAAATCTCAAATACGCGCTTCAGGAATCCATAGGCAT
>JBJTMZ010000271.1:0-8626 GCA_046073805.1 Aquirufa sp. | reverse complement strand
TTCAATCTTCTCCGGATGAATTTTACGACCGGCAGAGTTAATCACCCGATCAAACCGACCCAAATACTCAAATTGCCGGGCATCTTGTAGTTGAACAATATCATTTGTCTGAATCCATTCTTCATTCGTCACAGCACCTTTTACACGAAGGCAACTTCTTTCATCCACCCCATACTCAACGGTATTAAACAAATGAAAACATCGATCTTGCGGCTTTTTATAAGCTACATGAGAAACCGTTTCAGTCATTCCATAAGTCTCAAAAATTGGGATTGCCAAAACTTGCGTTCGTTCTGCTAACCTTTCTGAGAGGGCGGCACCACCTAACAGTATGCCTTTCGTATTACTGAAATAAGCATTTAAATCAACAGAAGATTCTAGCATACAACTCCATTGGTTGGGAACAAAGGAGGCCAATTGAATAGAAACAGGAGGCAAATTGAGCAATGGATTCACAGATGGCTCCACCAAACAAATGCGTAAATCCCATACGATTGCCCGAACCAAGACCATCGCACCCGCAATGTAATGAACAGGCAAACAGGCTAATGCTAAATCATTGGGCATTAAACTCAGCCATTCACCCGTTGTTTTGGCCGATGCTTCCATGGCTTCCCTGTGAACGTAAAGAGGCTTAGGAGTTCCTGTAGATCCAGAGGTATGAAATAAAAATTGCTTCTGCCCACTTTTCCACAACCGACAAAATTCCATGACCTCACGTTCAAAATCTGTGGAGGGCTGAGGTAATTCATCCGAAAGGGGAGAAAATAGAAGCATAAATCGTCAAATCATTCCAAAATTAACCAAACATTCTCTAATTTCGTGAGTTAATAGAAGGTTAATCAAATAACCTTGCCCAGATGAAAGAAGATCCTTTTTTAAATCCCATTAATCCTGACAAAGTAGCTCAAAACCCGGGCCTACTTCCTTATGCACATACGGCAGGAGGAGCGGTGATTAAACCGGAGGACACTGGGAAAACAAAGGGGAGGAGCATATTAGCCATGCGCCAACAAACCGATCGTCAGATGAATCAGCTCTATGAGCAGATGGAGGTTTTAGCTAAACAAGCTAAACTACTTGCAGATCGCAAAGAAATATCTGAACGAATTTATGATGCAGCCATGGGTTTTGAGCCCATTATTAGCGAAACCTATTACATGTACGAAAAAGAAGACGGGACGGATTTGCTGTCCCTCGTAGCGCCACATGAATGGGGCCGTTCGTTTAAATATAGCCGATATTTAGCCAAAGTCATTTTATTAGCAGACCATACGTGGGATGTTACTTATAACGAAGAATCAAATTAAACAATCATGACGTCAAATTTTCCTTGGAAAACGATTAAGGAATACAAAGAAATTTTATTCCAACAATACAATGGGATTGCCAAAATCTCAATCAATCGCCCACATAAGCATAATGCATTTACACCATTAACCGTTCAGGAAATGTCGGAAGCCATGGAATTGGCGCGTCAAGACACCTCGGTTGGGGTCATCATCTTAACCGGTGAAGGGGGCAAGGCCTTTTGCTCTGGCGGGGACCAAAGTGTACGTGGAGATGGTGGATATGTTGGGGAAGATTATGTACCACGTTTAAATGTATTGGATTTACAGCGTCAGATTCGCACGATTCCCAAGCCCGTAGTAGCCATGGTTGCTGGTTGGGCCATCGGAGGCGGACACGTATTACATGTAATTTGTGATTTATCCATAGCGGCTGAAAATGCACGATTCGGACAAACAGGACCAAATGTAGGGTCTTTTGATGGAGGATTTGGTGCCTCTTATTTAGCTCGTGTTGTAGGTCAAAAGAAAGCTCGTGAAATTTGGTTCTTATGTGACCAATACGATGCGCAAGATGCCTTACAAATGGGCTTGGTTAATAAGGTTGTTCCTTTGGATGAATTGGAAGCAACTACCGTGGCTTGGTGCGAAAAGATATTGGAAAAAAGTCCATTGGCACTTCGCATGCTGAAATCTGCCTTCAATGCCGAGTTAGATGGTCAAGCCGGAATACAAGAATTAGCGGGCAATGCAACGCTTTTATACTATCTATCCGATGAAGCGAAAGAAGGTAAGAATGCGTTCCTCGATAAGCGTAAACCCGATTTTTCTAAATTCCCTAAATTCCCATAAAGATGAATTATTGGTTAGTAAAATCAGAGCCTTTCAAATATTCTTGGGATGATTTCGTTAAAGAAGGGAAATCGGTTTGGGACGGAGTAAGAAACTACCAAGCTAGAAATAACATGATGGCCATGAAAAAAGGCGATTGGGTGTTTTTTTATCACTCAAACGAAGGCATGGAGGTCGTGGGTCTAGCAGAAGTAAGTAAAGAATTTTACCAAGATCCTACCACAGAGGACACGCGTTGGGTAGTTGTCGAATTAATTCCCGTGAAAAAATTCGAAAAAACCGTGACCTTGAAAGCGATGAAGGCGGATGAAAGATTAAGCACATTAGCGCTAATCAAACAATCGCGTCTCTCGGTTACCCCTGTGCAAAAAGCCGAATTCGATATCATTTTGAGCCTAACGGAATAAGTATGAAAAAGTCTATCTGGATTCTCGCATTGATTTTGTCAAGCATTTTCGCCGTGAATGCACAAACCAATAAACGGGTTGAGTTCCCCTACGAATCCAATCAAGTAGAAACTTTTACAATTCCATTGGGTAATAAAGGTGTTATTTTAATGAGTCAGTTAAATAAACAGGCTTTCAATCTCCGAAAATTCTCAACGGATCTAGAACAACAATGGTCAAGTAATGCAAATATCGAATCAAATCAAGATTACGTAACGCACAGCTACGATGGCGAGGATTTGTATTTGTTATTTAGTCGATTCAAGAGTAATTCTTATGTTATCTTCCGAGTAAATACTTCAAGCGGGAAGGTCGAGAAATTCCAAATCATTTCCGTTGATCGAATTGAAATTTCCAATTTCAAAGCTATCAATGCATCCTTGTTTATTGCCGGAATGGTTAATTCACAGCCTGTGATCTTATTTACCAATTTAACAGAAAAGAAAACGAGAATTCTTCCTGCTGTCGTTAAAGGAGATGCCGAAATTCAATCGATGGATTTGGATACCGTTTACCGACAAATTAACGTAACCTATTCCGTAGGGAAAAAGGCCAAAGATTATCAATTGGTCTTAAAGTCATTTGATGAAGATGGCAATCAAGTAAGCCAAATCTTAATGAAACCCAATGAGGAATATGCGATGATGAATGCCAAATCGGCACAAGTAAATGATTCTTTACAAGTGATCGTGGGTACCTATGGGCATAAAAACACCATTGGTTCATCGAAGGGACCCAGTTCGCAGGGTTTATATTTTCAATCCTTTTTAGATGGGGAGCAATCGAATTCAACCTTCACCTCCTTTACTAAATTCACCAACTTCTTCAATTTCTTGAGTCCGAAACAACAGGAACGACAAAATCGGAAAATTAAAGACAAAGAGGAAAAAGGGGAAGATTTACGACTTGATTACCGACTCTTAATGCACGATATAATCCGAAAAGGAGATCATTACATCGTCGTGGCAGAGGCTTTTTATCCCGACTACAAATACAATAATTTTGGGCCTTACGGCGGTGGTGCATTTCCGGGCATGATGACCATGGGCGGCTTCTATTCTCCTTGGAGCATGTTGTACAATCCATATCGCTGGGGTTATGGGTATTACGGACTTTATTCGCCATTCTCAAGCTATTACAGCCCTTGGGGATACCGTGGCTATAATTACTATGGAAATCAGCAACAGTTTGACGGTTGGGTTTATACACATGCTGTTATCGCCGAGTTAGACGCCAAGGGAAACTTGTTGTGGGATCATTGCATTTCACTCCATGACATGAAAGAACCTAAACTTATTCAAAAAATAAAGACTTCCGTTCAAGACGACCAAATTATCTTGAGCTACAGTCGAAACAATGAAATCATATCCAAAGTCATCCATGAAATGGGGACCAAGGAGACGGAACACATCTTGCCCCTTGAAACCAATCAGGAAGGAGATCGTGTTCGTAAATCCACAGATTCCGATTTAACTTATTGGTACAATACTTATTTTTTAGCTTCAGGTACCCAACAAATTGTTAACCAAACCGATGGGAAACGCCAAGTTTTCTATTTAAATAAAATTCAATTCAACCCTTAATGTTAACCAACCAACAATCCATCGCCATTGAAACACCTCTAAATTGGGGAAAAAGTTATGAACTTATTGATTCAGGTGGCTTTGAAAAACTCGAGCAATTTGGTGATTTTGTCGTTAGACGGCCAGAGCCTCAGGCATTGTGGTCCAAATCCTTATCCGAAGAATTTTGGGCGATGAAGGCCAATGCTCACTTCAAAAAAGAAAAGGGTAGTACAGAACGTGGCACATGGGATATTAAAAAGGGGGTTCCCGACAAATGGTTTATACCCTATCAATCGGAAAAATTAGACTTAAAACTAAAGATTAGCCTATCGTCATTTAAACACGTGGGTTTATTTCCCGAACAAGCTTCGAATTGGGAGTTTTTAGCAAAGAATATTCCCTTGTTAAGTAATCCAAAACCCAAAATTTTAAATCTTTTTGCTTACACGGGTGGGGCGAGTTTGGTTTGCCGACAAATGGGAGCCGATGTCACGCACGTAGATTCCGTAAAGCCTGTTTTGTCTTGGGCAAGAGAAAACATGGAAGTCTCCCAATTAGATTCGATTCGTTGGATGGCTGAAGATGCCTTGAAATTTGTGAAGCGCGAAGCAAGAAGAGGAAATTTCTATCAAGGCATCTTATTAGACCCTCCAGCTTACGGTCGGGGACCTGACGGAGAAAAATGGATTCTCGAGGAGCAAATTGATGATATGTTGCGGTCTGTTAAGGAAATCTTAGACCCTAAAGAGCATATCTTGTTGACGAATGTCTATTCATTGGGATTTTCAACTTTGGTCGTTGAAAATTTAGTCAATGGCATTTTCAGTGTTCCGGACAATGCCGAGTCCGGTGAATTATACCTGAACGACCAATACGACAAAAAACTCCCGTTGGGAGTTTTCCATCGCTATTTATACAAGGCTTAATTCTTCGGATAAATCACACCTTTCGCTGCTAAAAGCGTGTTTTTCATTAAGGAAACGATCGTCATTGGACCGACTCCCTTAGGCACCGGGGTGATGTAAGAGCAAATTGGCGAAACTGATTCAAAATCTACATCCCCCTTTAAGGCGAATCCTGATTTTTTCGATGCATCCTCCACTCGCGTCAAACCGACATCGATGACAACCGCACCTGGCTTAATGTGTGAAGCATTGATGAATTCGGGTTTTCCTAAAGCGGCAATAAGGATATCGGCTTGTTGGCACATCTCCTCCAAATTCGCAGTTCGCGAGTGAGTTAACGTTACCGTGCAATTTCCTTGTGGATGGTTACGCTACATAAGAATGGACATCGGTAAGCCGACGATCTGGCTGCGACCAACAACGACACAATGTTTCCCCGCAGTTTCAATTTTATAATAGGCCAACAAATCCAATACTCCTTGCGGAGTCGCTGAAATGTATGCAGGCAATCCTTTGGCCATACGACCGATGTTAATTGGATGAAAACCATCCACATCTTTCGAGGGATGAATAGTTTCCATGACACGGTCTGGATTAATGTGATTAGGTAAAGGAAGTTGGACAATCAAACCATCCATTTCTGGATTATTATTCACATCCTCAACCGCTTTCAAGAGTTCAGCTTCAGAAATAGAAGGATCAAAACGAAGTAGGGTAGAAGAGAAACCTAATTCCTCACATGACTTTACTTTGTTGGCCACATAAGTTTCGGATGCACCATTATTACCCACAAGAATGGCTACTAAATGGGGGGCACGTTTACCAGAAGCAACCAATTCTTGAACTTCCAAGGCAATAGCCGCTTTCATGGATTCAGCGACCATTTTTCCATCAATAATCTGACTCATACTTATTTTTTTCTAGTTGTTTTTTTCGGAGCAGGGGCGGCATCACCTAATGCAAGGCAATCCGCTAAGGTTAAACTCGCTGGATCTTGATCTTTTGGAATCTTCACATTTCGTTTTCCGATTTGAATATAGGGCCCATACATACCATTCACGACCTTGACCGCTGCATTCTCAGCAAATTCCTTGATAATCTTATTCGCCTCTGAATTACGCTTCGCTAAAATCAATTCAATCGCGCGCTCTTGCGTTAAGGTCGCCAAATTATCCGTCTTACTTAACGATATATATTTTCCATTATGCTTCACATAAGGACCAAAACGGCCCTTGCCGGTTTCAATTAATTGATCCTCAAAATACCCTAAACCAGCAGATTCAGCGGCTTTTTGAGCAGCCTGCATGACCACTAAGGCTTGTTCTATTTCGATCGTAAATGGATCATAAGGTTCTGGCAGACTAACAAATTTGCCATCAAACTTAATGTAGGGACCTAATTTACCTGCCCCAATAACAACGGGTTTATCTTCATGAATACCAATCTCACGTGGCAATTTAGGACGAGCTAATAAGGCAATCGCTTCTTCTAAACTTAAGGTAGCGATAGACTGATTCTTCGCTAGGTTCGCAAAAACAGGTTTATCTTCTTCACCCGATTCACCCAATTGCACGAATGGTCCAAACTTACCTAAGCGAACCGAAATCTTTTTGCCTGTCTCGGGATCGACGCCCAATTCACGACCTCCACCCACAGAACTACGAGATATGCTTTTGCTTTCCTCGATGGTCTTGTGAAATGAACCATAAAAATCTTTCATCAATTTAACCCAAGGCAAAGTTCCCTGTGCAATGTGGTCAAATTCATTCTCCATTTCCGCCGTAAAGGTATAATCCACGACCTCTTGGAAATTTTCAACTAAAAAATCAGTCACCAACGTTCCAATGTGGGTTGGGAATAACTTCGATTTTTCAGCGCCCACCATTTCCGTGGCCTTAGTACCAGCAATCTCGTCGTCTCTCAAAGTCCAAGTTTGGTAACTACGTTCTTTACCCGGACGATCTTCTTTCTCAACGTAGGCGCGTTTAATAATCGTCGAAATGGTAGGAGCATAGGTAGAAGGCCGACCGATACCTTTTTCCTCTAAGGCCTTAACTAAACTTGCTTCCGTGTAACGAGGAGCAGGACGTGAGAAACGCTCCTGGGCTTTGATCTCGTCTAATTGTAGAACTTGCCCTACGGTCAAAGGAGGCAACATATCTTTGTTCTCATCCTCCTCTTCATCGTCTTTTCCTTCTAAATATGCCTTTAAAAAACCTTCAAATGCGACCATTTCGCCTTGAGCCACCAAAACCTCAGTGGTTGTCGAAATTTCAATTTGCGCTGTGGTTCTTTCCAAAAGCGCATCCGCCATCTGAGAGGCTATGGAGCGCTTCCAAATTAATTCGTATAGTTTTCGTTCACGAGAATCTCCTGAAAGGGTAGATAATCCGAAATCCGTTGGACGAATCGCTTCGTGCGCCTCTTGCGCACTATCCGATTTCGTCTTGAATTGACGCGCATGGTGAAACTTCTCACCATAATTTGATTCGATAGCCGCCTTAGCTTTATCTCTTGCTTCTTGTGACAACATGGTTGAATCGGTACGCATGTACGAAATACGTCCTGATTCATATAGTTTTTGAGCAATCGACATGGTGGTCGCCACAGCATATCCTAATTTACGCGAAGCTTCCTGTTGGAGCGTCGACGTCGTAAATGGAGGCGCTGGCGTCTTCTTGGCAGGTTTTGTTTCTAAACTCTTTATCGAGAAAGTAGCACCTACACATTTCTTTAGAAATTCAAGAGCGTCACCTTCTTTGGCAAAATTTTTGGCTAATTCTGCCTTTAACACTTTTTTACCAGGCAAATCAAATAATGCAGTTACTTTAAATGTGGCTATACTATTATGTTCCTCAATCTCACGCTCACGTTCCACAATTAAACGAACGGCCACCGACTGAACACGACCCGCAGACAATCCTTTTTGTACCTTAGACCACAAAACGGGGGATAATTCAAAACCGATTAAGCGGTCCATAATCCGACGCGCTTGTTGGGCATTTACCAAATCCATATCAATGGTGCGGGGTTGTTCGATCGCTTTTAAAATCGCCGACTTGGTAATTTCACGAAACACAATACGCTTCGTATCATCTTTTAAATTCAAGGCTTCCTTTAAATGCCATGAAATAGCTTCTCCTTCACGGTCGTCGTCCGTTGCTAACCAAACTTCATCCGATGATTTTGCTAGTTTCTTCAGTTCCGAAATAACTTGTGTCTTATCTGAGGAAACCACATACGTAGGGGTGAAATCATTATCCACATCAATGACCTTATCACCTTTGGTAGGTAAATCCCGTACATGCCCGAAAGAAGATTTTACAATAAAATCCTTACCCAAATAACCTTCTATCGTTTTTGCTTTTGCGGGGGACTCAACTATGACCAAATTTTTTGCCATCAGATAAATGTTACAGGTTAAATTTTCGAAATGACCTCAAATATAGTTGCTTAAAATGTATTTGTTTACAATTACAGCGAAAGCACCAAAAAAAATCTAAAAAATCATATTATTCAGGAATATTACCAATTCGAATTCGCGAATTAATGTTGACACGGAATCCAAT
>JBJTMZ010000270.1:0-3748 GCA_046073805.1 Aquirufa sp. | reverse complement strand
GCAATCACTTCAATTGGCGCATGCATTGGTTCAATTACGCACCGAGACAAAGTTTTGCCCGAAATGCCACATGATTTCCGATGGAGATTTGTGCGGTATATGTTCGAGTACAAAGCGTGATGAGACGATCTTATGTGTGGTTGAAGATTTACGTGACGTCATGGCGATTGAAAACACGGGTCAATATACGGGATTATACCACGTTTTAGGCGGGATCATATCTCCTTTGGCTGGGGTTTCTCCAAGCGATTTACATATAGAAATTCTGATTCAGCGCATTGCATCGGGAGAATTCCAAGAGGTTATTTTGGGATTGAGCCCAACGATGGAAGGGGACACGACGGCGTTTTATTTAACCAAGAAATTGACGGAATATTCAATCAAGATATCGACCATTGCACGCGGCATCCCGATTGGTGGGGATTTGGAATACACCGATGAGATTACCTTAGGAAGAAGTATCGTAGGTCGCGTGATTTACGAATAAACCAAAATAACATGATGAAACGTACCCAATTTTTGAAATTTATGGGAGCTGGGCTCTTATTGTCGAGCTTTCGTTCTCGTCAACAAAATGAAAATACGGGCTATATACTGCCTGCATTGCCTTATGCCTTTGATGCGCTTGAGCCACATATTGATAAATTGACGATGGAGATTCACCATGATCGCCATCACAAGGCATACGTTGATAATTTGAACAAGGCTTTGCCAGGTTCTACCAAATCCTTGGAGGAATTGATGGCTAGCATTTCCACCCAAGCTGTTGCGGTTCGTAACAATGGAGGTGGTCACTGGAATCACAGTTTTTTCTGGCAATTATTGGCTCCCGCAACGGGAAAACAACCGAGTGCGGCTCTTTTAGCTCAAATTCAAAAGGATTTCGGAAGTTTAGACAACTTAAAAACGGAATTCAACAAAGCTGCTACGTCTCGTTTCGGATCCGGTTGGGCTTGGTTAATCGTCAAGGACGGTAAATTAACGATTTGCTCTACACCCAATCAGGACAATCCCCTGATGGACATCGCTGAAGTAAAAGGCAAACCTATTTTGGCGCTAGATGTATGGGAGCATGCTTATTATCTAAAATACCAAAACAAGCGTGCGGATTACATCAATGCGTTTTGGAATGTGGTTAACTGGGATTTTGTGTCCCAACAATTTAATTCTTAACATCAACGAACAATATGTTACTCGAAGAAATTCCTTCTTTAGATTTAGCTGATTTTCAGTCGGCCGACCCCGTACGTAAACAGAAATTCGTACAGGATCTTGGTCAGGCATTTAATACCATCGGTTTTGTGGCCATCAAAGGGCACGGACTCACGGATCAATTTACCAAAGATCTTTATCAAGGTGTTGAATCTTTTTTTCAGTCGCCCGATGCGTTAAAACAAGCCTATGAAATCCCGGGAATTGCAGGCCAGCGAGGTTATGTAGGGAAGGGGAAAGAAACCGCCAAGGGCTTTAAGGTGCCTGATTTGAAGGAGTTTTACCATGTAGGCCAGCCGCATCAGGCGGATGGGGATTCGGTTTGGGAAGAGTATCCAGCCAATGTTTTTCCAGCTGAATATCCAGAATTTGGATTGAATGCAGTGAAAGCTTTTCAAACACTAGAAGCGGCAGGGAAGGCCCTATTATCTGCTATTGCGCTTTACCTCGAATTACCTGAGGATTATTTTGAGTCCCGTGTGAAGAATGGAAATTCGATTCTGCGTGCGATTCATTATTTCCCAATCTTGGATCCGGATAGTTTACCGGAGGGAGCCGTACGTGCCGCTGCACATGGCGATATCAATCTGATCACTTTATTAATGGGTGCCTCCGCGGAAGGCCTGGAAGTTTTGCGTATGGATGGGAAATGGATTCCTATAACGGCTTTGCCAGATCAAGTGGTGGTGAACGTTGGAGATATGTTGGATCGTTTAACAAACCATAAATTGAAATCAACGATTCACCGGGTTGTTAATCCTCCTCGGGAAAAAATGGGAACGTCTCGTTATTCCATCCCGTTTTTTATGCACCCGCGTTCCGAGATGGATTTGACATGTTTAGATTCATGTGTATCTGCCGAATATCCTAAATTATACACAGATATGACGGCGGGTGAGTTTTTGAATGAGCGTTTGATCGAATTGGGATTAAAGAAAAAATAAATTGAAACAGCCAAAGCATCTAAATTTTTTAAGGGATGTATTCGTTTTGGCTGCTACGTCATTTGGAGGGCCTCAGGTACACTGGGCCCTTTTTTTAAAGCGTTTGGTTCAGCAAAAGGCTTATTTGACAGAGGAAGAGCTTTTTGAGATTCAGGCCTTGTGTTCGGTGCTTCCGGGTCCTACCTCCACGCAAATGATTACGGCGATTGGGTTAAAGCGCGGGGGGGCGACATTGGCCTATTTAACTTTATTGGTTTGGATTACCCCGGCGGTCTTTATTATGACGGCCGCTGCTTATGGAATGACCTATCTCGCCAATCGTTCCATTTTACAATTCGTATTACCGGTAGGAATCGGTTTAATCTTGCAGGCTGGTTGGCTGATGGCAAAAAAGGTCATCCGAAGCCCAATGTATGTATTTATATTCTTGCTGACCCTGGCGATTGGAATTGCTTTTCCCAGTCCTTACATTTTTCCTTTGGTTTTGGTCATTGGGGGCATCATTTCCTCCTTAAATTTCAAGGAATTTCCGAGACAGAATAAGCACAAGATGATTATTCCATGGGCAAATTTCCATTTGTATTGGGGATTTTTAGTTGGCCTTGCCATTTTGGGACAATTGACGGATTACTTTCCCATACGTTTGTTTGAAAATTTTTACCGAAATGGAAGTATCGTTTTCGGGGGTGGTCAGGTGCTCGCACCGGTGCTTTACACCGAATTTGTGGAATTTAAGGGATTGATTCGATCAGATGATTTCTTGACAGGTATGGCTTTGTCACAGTCCTTACCGGGTCCTGTCTTTGCCTTAACCTCCTATTTGGGTGTTTTATTGATGAAAGATTATGGCTTGTTTGGGGAGTTAGCCGGGAGTGCCATCGGTGCCTTGGGCGTATTTTTGCCGGGTACCTTTTTGATTTTCTTTGTCTTTCGTATCTGGAGTCAATTAAAGCAATATCGCTTTATTCGGGCCTCTTTGGCTGGTATTCAGGCTTCTTCTGTGGGATTGACACTTGTGGCTGTCTATACGTTTATGTCGCCTTTAATCGTCAACGGCGATGGGGTGTCCATCGCCGTTGTGATCCTTTCCTTCTTAATCGCTCAAACCGAGAAAGTTCCTGCGATTGCCCTGTTTCTTTTGGCCTTATGCGCAGGTTTCTTATTAGCGTAACAAATTCAATAGGTATTGCCCATATCCGCTTTTCACCAATGGTTTCGCAATCGTTTCTAATTGCTCCGCATTGATGAATCCCATTCGGTAAGCAACTTCTTCGATACATCCGATTTTCATTCCCTGGCGCTCTTCAATTACCTGTACGAATTGTCCTGCTTGCATCAAGGAGGCAAATGTTCCGGTGTCTAACCAAGCCGTTCCGCGGTTAAGAATGCCCACAGATAGTTTTCCACGCTTCAAATATTCTTTATTAACATCCGTTATCTCGTATTCGCCACGGGGTGAGGGCGCAATGTTTTTGGCGATTTCAACGACATCGTTGTCATAGAAATACAGGCCAGGAACGGCATAATTCGATTTCGGATTTGTTGGTTTCTCTTCAATGGAGATGACCTTATTGTTTTCGTCAAATTCAACC
>JBJTMZ010000269.1:0-3983 GCA_046073805.1 Aquirufa sp. | reverse complement strand
TCGCAGTGAATGTTGGGGTAGAGCTAATATTAAATCCGCCATATCCATGTAAAATCGTCGGATTCTTTCCATTTAATACCAAGCCTTTTTTACTGACGATAAACATGGGAACTCGCGTACCATCTTTGCTTTGGTAGAACTTTTGTATCACTTGAAAATCCTCCGGCTTAAATGCCAAACGCGGCTTTTGGAAGACCTTACTCGAATTGGAGGCTATCGTATATTGATAAACCGTTGGCGGAAAATTGAATGACGAATACGTAAAAAACACCGAAGTATCCTCTTTCTCCCCATCAAAACCACTCACGTTTCCAAGTCCAGGTAATTTCACCGTTCCTATAGCTACGCCCTTGTAATTATAAATCAAGGGTCGAGACGTTACATCTTTTAAATAGGTCAAATACAAGCGATTCCCTGCACTCGCAACGGATTGCAAAGGCTCTGCACGCTCAGGGATGAGCGGCTTCCAATTCGCCTTCTCGGGTTTAGCCAAATTCAATTCGACCAATTTTCCATTCGGCGCAGCATCATTCGTTTCAAGAATTAAACGATCTCCCTCATTGTCCACGACCGAATAATGAAAAGCCCCAGGCTCACGAACAATCGGTCTAAATACATCCCCCGCAACATCCGTTCGGATAAACCAAAGGGCATTCCCATCCAAACCTTTTCCTCGGTCACTGATCGTCAAATAAGCTAAGGTTTCATCATCCGACGTAATCATTGTATGAAAGCGCTGCGGATTCTTTTTGTCCTCATACACCAAACGGTCTTGACTCTGCGCCGTTCCCACTTGATGATACCAAACTTGGTGATTCTCATTTTTCGTACTTAACTCCTTTCCCTCGGCAGGCGCAGGATAACGCGAATAATAAAAGCCATCTCCTTTCCATGCCACGCCACTAACCTTCACCCAATTCAACTGATCCGGCAAATCCTTTCCAGTCTCCATATCCCTCACGCCATATACTTGCCAATCACTACCACCCTTACTCAAACCAATACATGCATATCGCCCATTCTTACTGAGACTAAAGACCGTCAAACGCGTGGTCGCATCCGCTGACAATTTATTCGGATCTAAAACTTCCTCTGCCATACCCGACAAACCCTTTTGGCGATAAAGAACCGATTGATTTTGTAAGCCCGAATTCTTGTAAAAATAATACCAGTCACCTCGCTTAAACGGCGCTGATATTTTTTCATAATTACTCAATTGCTCAATCCGCTTTTTAAAAGTCTCGCGCAAAGGCAAAGTTTCCAAATACCCAAAAATCACTTTATTTTGCGCTTTTACCCACTCCTTGGTTTCCTCGCTGTTATCATCCTCCAACCAGCGATATGGGTCAGCCACGTTTACCCCATGATACACATCCTCATGAGCCATTTGGCGTGTCTTCGGATATAACAATTGTGACCAAGCGGCCGAATTAACAAACATTCCCATCAGTAAAATCAAATACTTTTTCATACTTATTTCGTTTTAGGTAACCATAAAATGGCATCTGCCACCAACAATCCATTGGCTCCTCGTTGGGAAACCAATACATCCCCCGTCATGTTTTCATCAAAATGATAAGTTCCCACAGGAACCCACGTTTCGGCTACATTTGGGCTTAATTTCAAAGATACAGGATATCGCGTTTTTGCCACATATACCTCCATATTAATCAAGGTAGTCCCTCCTCGAACTGCAGGAATGTAATAATACAACACATAATCTCCCTTCAAAGGCGTTTTTGATGAAAACCGAATTCGAGAACCCAAATCATCTAAGGGATTTGTCTGCAAATGCAAGGCACCATAAGACCCCGACTGATTTTTTATTTTATTCCAATGCCCAATAATTTCCATGTTGGCCATATCCGCATCATCAATAATCAAGTCAGGCCGCGAACCATCCATCCAGGGATTGTATTTAAAATAACGCTCCACTTCCTCGGGGCTAACCTTCGAAACTGCAACATCCTTAGACATCGATTCCAAAGCGACAATCGCCGCTATTTGGCCCATCTGTAAACCCCATAAATCGGATTTTTTACCTGCAATTAAAACCGGAGCCTGGATGTTTTTCAAAGTAGGTTCTCCATAAACCAAACGGGTCGACGAGCCCCCCATACCATCTTCCTCCAACTCTTTTCGGGCTTGGTATCCCGTTTTGAGCAACATGTCTCCCGTATACGAACAATCGATATAGGATTTCGCGCGGACCAACTTCACGCCTTCGCTCGTTTGCAAGCTTAGTTGTTTTACCTCATTATCCTCGATGAGACTGGAGATCACTGCATGTTCCGGCCAAACAATCACCTTGGCTCCCTCCAGATAAGACTGCAACACCTCAATCCCCACATTCGAATCAAATTCATATACCTCCAATTTACCAAGCTTCGAACCCACCTTCCGGAAAAAATCGCGGCAAAGTCCCTTGATGCTCGCTCGATTAACCTCTAGGCGTCCCCCAAAACCTTGTTGGGCATAAGGTACTTGAGCAGCGGCATCGATTAATAATACTTTTTTACCCGCAACTTTGGCAGAATATGCTGCGATAACACCAGCCGGATTGGCCCCATAAACGATGACGTCGAAAGACTGAACTTTTTGACCCAAACAGGTTGTGGCCAACAACAAAAAACAGATAAAATAACGCATTAAAACAAAGTTCCGGTTTGAGCTTTGGGTTCGATACCCACATGGCGATAGGCCTTCTCGGTCGCCTCGCGTCCCCGAGAAGTACGCTTCAAGAACCCTTCCTGAATCAAGAATGGCTCATAGACTTCCTCAATGGTCTCCGCCTCCTCGCCACAAGCGGTAGCGATGGTCGTTAGCCCAACAGGTCCACCCTTAAATTTCTCAATGATAGTCATCAAAATTCGATTATCCATTTCATCCAAACCATTTTGATCCACATCCAAAGCGTCCAAAGCAATTTGAGCGATGCGCACATCAATTTCACCATTGCCTTTTACTTGGGCGAAATCACGTGTTCGTCTCAACAAATTATTCGCGATACGAGGGGTTCCTCTACTACGTCGCGCAATCTCAAAAGCCCCCGATTCTTCAATCGGCATTTTGAGAATTTGGGCTGAACGCTTCACGATGTTCGTTAGCAATTTGGCATCGTAGTATTCCAAACGGGCATTAATTCCAAAACGAGCTCGTAAGGGAGAGGTCAATAATCCCGCGCGAGTAGTGGCGCCGATTAACGTAAAGGGATTTAAACTGATTTGAATACTCCGGGCATTGGGTCCGGAATCCAACATAATATCAATCTTATAATCCTCCATGGCAGAATACAAATATTCTTCCACGATGGGATTTAAACGATGAATCTCATCAATGAACAAAACATCAAAGGGCTGCAGATTAGTCAATAAACCTGCTAAATCCGAGGGTTTATCCAACACAGGGCCCGAAGTAATTTTTAAAGTAGACCCTAATTCATTCGCAATAATGTGCGAAAGTGTTGTCTTCCCAAGTCCCGGAGGGCCATGCAGTAATACGTGATCCAAGGCCTCTTCGCGGGCTTTGGCAGCACCTACAAAAACTTTAAGGTTATCCACGATTTTTCCTTGACCCGTAAAATCAAAAAAGCTCAATGGACGTAAGGCCTTATCAATCTCACGTTCTTGTGGATTTAGCGCCTCCGCATCCCCTGTTAAGTAATCTTCCCGCATAGGACTATCTTGATTCAAAATTGAACTCAAAGATAATTTTTTTATTGCGAAGATTTTATAGTTTTGACAAACCAACAAGAATATCTAAACCTATGAGTTCAATTTTTATCGGCGAGTTAGCCGGAACAGCAACCCTATTATACCTTGGAAATGGCGTAGTGGCCAACGTACTCTTAAAAAATACCAAAGGAAACGGAACCGGATTACTTGCCATTGCAGCCGCATGGGCCTTTGCCGTAACCGTCGCCATTTATGTTTCTACCTATTTTGGAAGCTCAGGCGCTCACTTAAATCCAATTGTAACCATTG
>JBJTMZ010000268.1:0-4557 GCA_046073805.1 Aquirufa sp. | reverse complement strand
TTTGCCTTTGGGAATCACCTCTTCGCACGAATATGCAGAATTAGAATGGCCCATTGATATCGCAATCACCTTGATTTGGGTGACCTTTGGCGTGAACATGTTTGGAACGATTTTTAAACGTCGGGAGCGTCATTTGTATGTGGCCATTTGGTTTTACATTGCTACGTTTATAACGGTTGCGGTATTGCACTTGACTAATTCAATGCAGTTACCCATTTCGGCATTTAAATCATATTATGTGTATGCCGGTGTACAAGACGCCTTGATTCAATGGTGGTATGGACACAATGCGGTGGCATTTTTCTTAACGACGCCGTTTTTGGGTTTGATGTATTACTTCTTACCCAAAATGGCGAACCGTCCTGTTTATTCCTATCGTCTATCGATTCTACACTTCTGGGCATTGATTTTTATTTACATCTGGGCGGGCCCACACCATTTGTTGTATTCTAGTTTACCGGATTGGGCGCAATCACTTGGGGTAGTCTTTTCGATTATGTTGATTGCTCCATCATGGGGAGGTATGATTAATGGTTTGTTGACCTTACGTGGTGCTTGGGATCAGGTTCGGGAAAATACGATTTTGAAATTTATGGTGGTAGGAATTACCTGCTACGGTATGGCGACCTTTGAGGGTCCGATGTTGAGTTTAAAAAATATTAATGCGATTGCGCACTTTACCGACTGGATCGTTGCACACGTTCACGTGGGAGCCTTGGGATGGAATGGTTTCTTAACCTTCGCCATGTTGTACTGGTTGGTTCCTCGCATTTTCCAAACTACGCTGTTTTCTGAAAAATTAGTCAAAACCCACTTTT
Organism: Aquirufa sp.; assembly: GCA_046073805.1. Classification (GTDB taxonomy): domain Bacteria; phylum Bacteroidota; class Bacteroidia; order Cytophagales; family Spirosomataceae; genus Aquirufa. Next base: position 3,739 of record JBJTMZ010000268.1, on the reverse strand, counting down.
GGATTGGAACGATTGGAATTGCCTTATATGCCATTCCAATGTACATCTCTGGATTTACGCAAGGAATGATGTGGAAACAATTCACCGAAGAGGGAACCTTACAATATGGTAACTTCTTGGATACCACATTGCAAATTTTACCGATGCATATTATGCGTGCGGTGGGCGGGACCTTGTATTTAGTTGGGGCCATAATCATGGCCTACAACTTATTCAAGACGATGGCGCAGGGAACATTATTAGCGGATGAGGCGGCTGAAGCAGCACCATTGGCAGTGACCGAGGAAAGCGAAGCGGGGGCACACTGGCACCGTTGGATCGAGCGCAAACCTATTCAATTATTGTTAGCATCTTTAATTATGATATTGGTGGGATCTTTGGTGGAATTGATTCCTACGTTTATGGTTAAATCTAACGTGCCAACCATCGAGGCGGTTCAACCCTATACCTCCTTGGAATTGGAGGGGCGCGACATTTATATCCGGGAGGGCTGTGTGGGATGTCACTCGCAATTGGTTCGTCCATTCCGTTCGGAAACGGAGCGTTATGGTGAGTTTTCGAAATCCGGGGAATTTGTCTACGATCATCCATTCTTGTGGGGATCGAAGCGTACGGGACCTGATTTGCATCGTGAAGGAGGGAAATACCCGGATTCATGGCATTACCACCACATGCGTGATCCACAATCCATGTCGCCGGGATCGATTATGCCATCTTACGATTGGTTGTATGAGCAAAGTCTAAATACGAGCCAAACGCAGGATAAGTTGAAAGCCATGAAGAAATTGGGAGTTCCTTATGAGGATAGCCAAATCCAGCATGCCGTGGCCGATTTGACAAAACAATCCAAGGAAATTCAAGCTCGATTGGCCGCTGAAAAGATTAAGGTAGGTTCGGACAAAGAAATCATTGCCTTGATAGCCTACTTACAAAGATTAGGAACCGACATCGCTAAAAAATAACACTATGTTCAAGCAATTTATATTGAATATCCCAGGAGCAGACTCTTACATGATATTCTCTTTATTGACCTTTATGGTATTTTTTACCGCGGTAGGCATCTACATGTTTTGGATGGATCGCAAGCATGTGGACCGGATGAAAAACCTGCCCTTTGAGAAATAGCGAATCGTTTAATGGAATTAAAATTGAATATTATGGCTTTAACATTTATGGAAATATGGCTGATTAGTTTGGTCTTCTTAACCGGGATCATCATTTTGGTTGTGACCTTGCAACTGAACGCAGCACTCAAGAAATTGACTCACAATCCAGCTGCTCCCCAAGCGGAGGAAATATCTTGGTGGGAGAAATTTAAGGGTTTGAAACCCTTGGAGCAGGAAGGGGAGTTATTGATGGAACATAAGTACGATGGCATAGCGGAGTTGGATAATCCTACACCGCCCTGGTTTATGTATTTATTTTACATGACGATCATCTTTGGCGTCATTTATTTAGGCTATTATCATATCTATCAAGATGGGAATATTCAGGAATCTGAGTACAAAAATGAGGTGGCAGTTGCGGAGAAGGCGCGCGAAGCTTATATGAAGCAATTTGCAAATTCGGTTAATGAAGACAATGTTACCGCATCTACGGCAGCAAAAGATTTAACAGAGGGTTCTCAGATTTATTCAACAAATTGTGTAGCTTGTCATGGCGATAAGGGTCAAGGAGGCGTAGGACCTAATTTGACGGATAAATTTTGGATACATGGAGGTGGCATCAAGGATTTATTCAAGACCATTACGCATGGCGTGCCTGAAAAAGGGATGATTGCTTGGGAAAAAACACTGAATCCTTTGCAAGTACAAAAAGTAGCTTCCTACATTTTGACACTGCAAGGAACGAATCCTCCAGGGGCCAAAGAACCACAAGGTGAAGAAGTGAAATAATCGTTAAACCGTAGATAATATGAAACAGAACGTCGGCAAAATGGATCGCATCTTTCGATTCGCTATCGCAATTAGCTTGGTTATTTTGGCATATTCAGGAATTATTCCTTCGTTTTTAAGCTTAGCAACTTATATTGTTTCGGTTTTAATTGCTTTATCGGGTGTATTTCGCATTTGTTTGCTGTACAAACCCTTTGGCATCAGCACCTGTCGAGAGAAATCCCCTTTCTAAAAATTTAATAAGGTCCGATTTCTTGGACCTTCTTTTTTATGTCCCAGTTTAGTATTGAAAATGATGATTTTCGTAATCATCTCTATAACCAGAGCAAGGACGGTAAACGCCTTTGGATTTATCCAGGACGTGTGATCGGTCCATTTTATCGATATCGGAGCTATGTTTCCTATGTATTACTAGCGCTGTTATTCGGCTTGCCGTGGTTGGAACACAAAGGCCAACCGATCTTTTTATTTAATGTCTTAGAAAGAAAATTCATTTTCTGGGGTGTACCTTTTTTCCCGCAGGATTTCCATTTGGTGGCCTTGGGCTTGGTGTGCTTCTTGATTTTTATCAGCTTGTTCACCGTATTATTCGGTCGGATCTGGTGTGGCTGGGCATGCCCCCAAACGATTTTCATGGAAATGCTTTTCCGGAAGATTGAATATTGGATTGAGGGAGATGATAAGGCACAGAGACGATTGAATGAAGCTCCATGGACCCAGGAGAAAATCCTTAAAAAAGGGAGCAAGCATACGCTGTTTGTCTCACTTGCCTTTGCCATATCCAATACCTTTTTGATGTACCTGATCGGAAAGCAGGAATGGCTACAAATCGTGCAAGGAAATCCGTTGGAGCATATCAAAGGCCTTTCCGCGATGCTTATTTTTACTGCTGTGTTCTATTTTGTATTTGCCCGGTTTCGTGAGATGGTTTGTATGGTGGTTTGCCCATACGGCCGACTCCAAGGTGTTTTATTAGATAACAATTCCATATTAGTCCAATATGATCATAAGCGTGGTGAACCCAGAGGTAAAGTCAGTAAATCCGAATCCAAAGGGGATTGCATCGATTGTCACTGGTGTGTGCGCGTTTGTCCGACGGGCATTGACATTCGAAATGGCAGTAACCAATTGGAGTGTATTGGATGCACCGCCTGCATCGATGCCTGTGATGCAGTCATGGAGAAAATCGAGAAGCCCAAAGGACTCATCCGTTATGATTCGCTGAATGGTGTCAATACAGGGACCAAACTTAAATTTAACCTGCGTATTGGTGCCTATACGACCGTATTGTTTTTGATTCTTGGGATACTCGGTTATTTATTAATCACCCGTCGGAATTGGGAATCCACATTATTGAGAACACCCGGCATGACCTTTCAAGTGGATGAAAAATTGCATACAGTGAGCAATATTTATAATTTAGAAATACTGAACAAGTCGATGGAGGACCAGGAATTTAATGTACAGGTCGACAAGCCGCTTGAACTCATTTGGATTGGGGAAGGGATTAAACAAGTTCAAAAGGGCAAACAGGTCAAAACGGAATTTTTCATTCGAACGAAAATGGGGGCTTGGCAACAAGGGGAGAAAATCTCGATCCATATACGCAATGGAGAAGGCAAGGAAGAAACATTAAAAACAAGCTTTATACAACCTGATGGATACTAATCAAGCAAAAAAAGGCTTCCACTGGGGCCACGGAATCATTCTCACCTTTGTGTTTTTTGGCACATTTATGGCCTATTTTTACATCAATATGTCCCACGAAAAAATCGAATTGGTAGGAGAAAATTACTATGCAGATGGACAAGCCTACCAGTCGAAGATCGATTTACAAAATCAAG
>JBJTMZ010000267.1:0-6374 GCA_046073805.1 Aquirufa sp. | reverse complement strand
AATGTTGTAAGCTAAGTCAATGTTACCTGACATGCTGCTCAACAAGTTGCCTGGCAACATCATGTAGCCGATTGGATAGATAGCCCAACCTACTAATGTAAACCAACGCATTACTTTGTAGCCCGACTTTACGTGCTCGTTATCAGATGCTGCAGCTAATTTAGATGCCTCACCTGCGTAGATTTCGTAAATGATTACCGCCCAACCCAATGTTGAGATGATTCCCCACATAACGTTTTGCTCAGGTACGACAGCCTCACCGATGTAACCTGCTACCAACATCACAACAGATCCAAAGATCAAACGAGTTAGCATGCCTGTCTTTGCACCAGCTGGTTTTAAGATTAAGAAATACTCAATACACATCAATGGAACGGTTAATGTCCAGTCAATGTAACGGAATTGAGTTGGGGACTCATGTGTGTCCAACCATACTCCACGCATGTAGAAATAATGCACGGCTGCAATAAAGGTGATCAAAGCTGAAATCAATAAAGATGTCTTCCACTTATCGTTTACTGTGCCTCTTTCAACAATGAAGAAGATCGAAGCTGCAAGCATGGACATATACCCCGTGAAGAAGGTAAATCCAATGTAATCTCCGGCCGCTAGCGTACCGTTCAATAAAATGTTTAATGTTTCCATAATAGTAAGCGTTTAAATTGATAAGAATTAAATAAGTATTTGATGATAAATGTAAAACTCTGATAATCAAGTAATTGTTTTATTTTGAATAAAAAAAGTTTAAAAAAAAATTAAAATTTTACAATTTGTTGCTAACCCTGCGTTTTGTGTGCGATTTGGTGCATTAAAAAAAAATGCGGTAAAGTGAGAATCGATAAAAAAATAAATGCGTGGGCCAACCATTTTTCGGAATTGACCAATGAAACATAAGCGATGCCAAGAATGATTGCGACGAGGGTAAGCGGTAGGAGTTTAAGATATAATTGGCCAAAGGTCATTTGCAAGGAATCGCTCAGGATCCGAAGGCTATACATTGCATGACATGCCCCAAAATAACATACAAAGGCCGGAATTAACGGGATGTACTTTCCCATGAGCAAGGTGACTAATGTATTGATAAAGTAGGAGGCATGTTCCTTTTGAAAGCCCAATAGCATCATTCCCAGGAAATAATAAGTGGATATTGTTCCCAAACGATAAGATGAACCCATAGGTAAATTGACCAAAATCGCATTGACTTCCTCCCGATGACTTGTCAATATAAATCCCAAAATGCCCAGCCCTAACAGGCTTGAGCGTACAATTTGAAGAATGTATTTTCCTGTAGATTGAATGGGAGAATAGGTCTTCGTACATTCGATGTCACCAAAATGAAAAATGGAAATTCCGATGAATAGAATGAAGGATAATTGGGGGAAGAATTGCCAACAAACACCATAAGCAAACATGATGCCCAAATATTTCATGATAAAGGGCGCTAGGGTAAAGCTTTCATTTTTCTGTTTAGCGAGCCGCTCTGCCACCAAATGATCTACAGCCCCATGTGGAATTCCCAAGAGGACGAGCATAAGACCCGCAAAAATATAATCGAATAGCTTGTTCTCGACCAAGAAAAAACTCACCACCAGATAAAAGAGGCTTGCAAAAACACCCAAGGAAGAATATAGATTTTTCATCGGATGCTCTGGATTAAGTGCTTTAAAAATAAGGGAATATTTAATCGCCTAAATAGGCTTATTTCCTCCCAAATACTCGTTTTTTCATCTAAAAACCGCAGTATTCGTTCAAAGGATGTTTTTTGAAATAATTGGTCCATCACCTTTGGGATGACATGATTCTCTGAATTGATCATGTGCAAGAGAATCGAGTCATAAAAAGCAAATCGAGAACTTCGCTTGGAAACCTGATTCATCACTCGATGCTTCGCGTCTTGATGCATTCGGGTAAATGCGTAACCCGTCGACGCCTTAACCTGCCCACCCGCTGTGCCGATCGGAAAGATTAACGAGTCATTGTTTGCCTTTTGGGTAGTTAGACACATGGGGATGGTGCCAACTTCCGTATCAAGGATTTTGTATTTTTGATTGGGATAATTGGCCGACAAATATTCGTACCAACTATTATCATAATTAGCCTGATCATAGCCTGATTTACTGAACACGGTGGTTTCAATTAATGCATGCTTCTTATCAAAGGGTAGCAGGTAATGAAAAGCAGTGTATTGTTCCTGCGATTGCTTTTGGCTAAAATCCATCAGCGTTACTGCGGTATCATCCAAGATTTCTTTCTCAAACTCGATAAATTTTCCCCAAAAATGCTGTTGGATCGCACACGACGAAGCCTTTATCCGAGAATCCGCTACGCGATTGGCTCTATATTCCTCTGCTCCGCGTAATTTTATCGTGACATCCGTCGCTGATTCAATCAATTCATCTACCCAACCTTCCACGACCTTGATTTGAGGATGTTGCGGAATAAATTGCTCAAAGAAATAGCGGTAGTAATTTGTTGAGGAAATAAAGTGATAAGCCATAGAACCAATTGCTTCCGTTTGTGCAACATTTTCACTGGAACGATACGTTATTTTAGGCCAAGATTTTTCAATCAAAAAGGGAAAAGATTCTTTTCCAGACTCCGCCCAGAAACACCAACTCTTTTTTGTCCGATCCCCTGAGTCGATGACCAAGACAGTCGAATCCACATTTGCAGGTACCTGAAAATATTCATACAATACTTGTAATCCTGCTGCACCAGCACCGATAATCGCTAAATCAAATTGTGCCGCCGACATAAATATGAATATTTTGATAAATTATTGTATGTTAACTTATTCTGTGTCGAAAGGTTTTGATTATCAGTTAATTATGTTGGCAAAGCAGGGTAGGAGCCCCTACAGGCCCTTTTTATTTTAAGGCTTTTGTCGGTACCTTTATCCCTTCATGAAATTTTGAATTTTGTTGAGTAGGTCAGTTGTCGTTTTCTTAATTCTTTGTGTCGGGTTCTGTTCGAATGCCCAAAATATTGCGCGTCTGCGTTTTGAGGATGATTTTTCCTATTTGAAATCAGATACTACGCAGAAATCATGGGATGAGCGACTCAAGTTTATGCCTCTCGGTAATGCTTTGAATGTAAGTATTGGTGGAGAATGGCGCGAGCAGTATCAAAATTATACGAATGCGAATTTTGGGCAGTTTCCTGCATCATTTACCGAAGAAAGTCCGCACCAGTGGATGCATCGGATGATGTTGCATGCTGATTTCCGTTTACGGAATTCGGCACGAATCTTTGTTCAATTAAATAATACGACGAGATCGTTAAATCCCAATCCGATTACCTCGCAATTGGATGAAAACAAATTGGCAGTCCATCAATGGTTTTTGGAATCGAATTTGAGTAAGCATTGGTTGTTGCGGGCAGGCCGACAAGAGATGATGTTTGGTCAGGAACGATTTGTGGCTACCAAGGAAGGTCCTAATACCCGCCAAAGCTTTTTGGGTCTAACGGCGGAAGGGAAGTATCCGGGATATAAATTGGATGCCTTTTATGTGAAACCCGTTCGAATGAATGTGGGTGTTTTTGATGATGGCTTGATGGATGAGGAATTTGGGGGAATTTATGCGGTTAAAACGGATAAAAAACGCCAACTGAATGTAGATGCCTACTATTTTTATTTTGAAAGTACTCAACGCGAATATGTATTTAAAAAAGGACTTGAGCAACGACATACCGCGGGTCTACGCGTCTATTCACCTTTGCGAAAATTGAACTATGATGTCGAATTGTCTCATCAATGGGGTCGATTTAATGCCTTGGATATCTCGGCATGGATGTTGGTCTGGGACTTTAACATCGAAGCTAAAAAACATTTTTATGTAGGATTTAGTGGGAATTACGTTCCTGGGGATGAATCTGCTACAGATCAATCGTTGAATACCTTTAATACTTTGTTTGCCCGTCCGCCTTTTGGGCAAACGGTTGCCTTGAATATCACCAATACCTTGAATCTAAGCCCCTATTTACGTTACCAAGCAGGTTCCAAATGGTTGGCTACAGCTAGGGCCTCCTTGGTGTCGAGAACAAGTGAGGCAGATGGAATCTTTACACCCAATATGTCTCCTTTAAGGCCTTTGAAGGTAAATTCTTCTTCTACCGAGATGGGTATTTGTGATATCTATGCCTTGGATATCAATTATGTGCCTACGAAACATTATTTCTTTCAAGCAGAGTTGGGCTTTTGTCAAGCAGGTAGCTACCTAAAAGATTCGGGACCCGGAAAAGATGTCGTTTATTTCGCGATCCGAAATGCGATTAAATTTTAGCCTTCTCGCGAATACTCCAAAGCAAAAGGTAGCAAATCGCCCCGTTCAGGATTAATTTCGCAAAGCCAAAACCTCCAAATAGCGCTTGCGATTGCGTCTCCAAAACAAACGTAAAAATCGGAGAGGCCACACAAACCAATGGAACATAACGGTCTTTGATGGCTGTTTTCGTGAATAATCCAAAGGCAAAGAGTCCCAACAAGGGTCCATAGGTATACCCCGCCAAATTAAAGACAGCCCCGATCAATTCCTGGTTGTTAAAGACGTGAAACAATCCAATCACAATGAAAAACAACACGGAGAATCCAATATGAACGCGGTGTTTGATTTTATTTCGTTTGGCTTCTTGGAATTTCTCAATTCGCAAGAAATCTATGCAAAATGAGGTTGTCAGAGCTGTTAATGCTGAATCAGAACTCGCATAAGATGCTGCTATGATTCCCAATAAAAAGGTTACTGCCGCCAAGGTTCCGAAATTTCCACCTAATGCCAATAAAGGATATAATTCATCGGTTTTTGCCGGAATAGCAATCTGATTCGCTTCTGCATAAATGTACAATAATGCTCCAAGTGCCAGGAACAATAAATTGATAAACAAAAGCACCCAATAGAACCAAAACATGTTCTTTTGTGCTTCCCCGATCGATTTACAAGTTAAATTCTTCTGCATCAAATCTTGATCCAAACCCGTCATCACAATGGCAATAAACACCCCAGCTAAAAAGTCTTTTCCAAAGAAATGGGGATGCTTCCAATCCCACTCAAACATGTGCGAATAGGGGCTTTTTTCGATCGTTTGGATCATATCCCCAATTCCCATATTCATTTGTTGGCCCACCAAAACGATCGTAATAAAGAGCGCAACCAATAAAAACAAGGTTTGTAAGGTGTCTGTCCAAATAATGGTTTTAACCCCACCACGATGTGTATATAGCCAAATCAATGCAATGGATATGAAAACGGTCAGGACGAAAGGCACGCCAATCGGCTCGAAAATGGCTATTTGAAGCACATTGACCGCTAAATACAAGCGCGCCGCTGATCCGATGGTTCGTGATAATAAGAAGAAGGCAGAGCCTGTTTTATAGGCCCAAAATCCGAAACGGGTCTCTAAATACCCATAAATGGAAATTAAATTCAGTCGGTAATACAGCGGCATCAAAACCAATGCGATCGTCAGATAGCCTAATGAATGTCCTAAAATGACTTGGTAATAGGTGAAATAAGTCTTTCCAACGGCACCTGGTACCGAAATAAAGGTCAATCCCGAAATGGATGTACCAATCATTCCGAAAGCAACTAGCCACCAAGGTGACTGTCGGTTCGCCGTAAAAAAGTCGTTGGTATCCGCCCCGCGCGAAGTGATGTACGAAATGACTAGAAGTAGGCCAAAATAGATGGCAAGAATTCCACCGGCTAATTGTACAGACATAGAGGTTTAACGGATTTTTATTAGATTTGTATGAGGTGAATTAAATCTTTCAAAAATATGGATTTCTCCCAAGAAATTGATTTCATCAACGTTTTTTCTTTTGCTGAACAAGGGCAAGAGCAGACAGATGTCGCAGTCATGTTGGAAGAAGAGACATCTTTTGGTCATCAATTAGTCGTTTACAACGACGATGTCAATTCCTTCGAATACGTCATTATCACTTTGATTGAGGTTTGTCAGCATACCGCAGAGCAAGCCGAACAATGTACCTTGATGATTCATTTTCGGGGTAAATGTGGTGTTAAATCGGCTCCTTATGAGGATTTGGTGGCCATGCGCAATGAAATTTGCCGTCGGGGAATTTCGGCGGAAATCGAATCTGTAGAATAAGACATCATGATGCACACATACCCTTCACGGATTATTGAACAGGCGGTGGAAGAAATTTCCAAATTGCCGGGTATCGGGAAGAAATCAGCCTTGCGTTTAGCTTTACATCTTTTGAAGCGTCCGGAAACGCAATCACTTCAATTGGCGCATGCATTGGTTCAATTACGCACCGAGACAAAGTTTTGCCCGAAATGCCACATGATTTCCGATGGAGATTTGTGCGGTATATGTTCGAGTACAAAGCGTGATGAGACGATCTTATGTGTGGT
>JBJTMZ010000266.1:0-3931 GCA_046073805.1 Aquirufa sp. | reverse complement strand
CAAAAAATTGGCTTACCGAATCAAATCATCGAGAATGCGCGGAAAAAACTGGGGAAGAATCAGGTGGACTTCGACAAGTTGTTGATGGAAACGGAAAAGGAGAAGCAGATTTGGGAGGCCAAAAACACAAGCTTAGCGCTTCAATTAGCGCAAGCAGAAAGTATTAAGGAACAGTATTCGAGTCTAAAAAACCATTTAGAAGAAGAGCAGAAACGCTTGCTGAACCTTGCCAAAGCGGAAGCCAAGCAGCTAGTCAAAGAAGCCAATCAAAAAATCGAACAAACCATTCGGGAGATTAAAGAGAAGTCGGCCGAAAAGGAAGTCACCAAAGAAATACGCAAAGGTTTAAACGAATTCTCCGAAAAGAAATTACAGGTTCAAGCGCCCAAAGCCGCCGAAAAACCTCAAAAAACAACGATTCAAGGACCTATCAGCGTGGGTTCTTGGGTGCGTATCAAGCAAGCGGATGGCGAGGGTGCCGTTGGTGAGGTCATGGAATTGAAGGGTAAAGACGCGGTGGTTGCCTTGGGTGGAATCCGCACCACAATCAAACTGAATCGCTTGGAACAAGTCAAAGCTCCCAAAGCCGAAAAGTCTGCCCGAACTGCGATGCGAGGTATCGATATTAATGATCGAATGGCCCATTTTGCTTTGACCTTGGATGTTCGAGGCAAACGCGGTGAGGAAGTTTACGTCATTCTGGATCAATACATGAACGATGCCTTGTTATTGGGTGTTCCCGAAGTGCGAATATTGCATGGTAAGGGGGATGGCATTTTGCGGAATTTGGTGAAAGAACAATTAAAGCGTTACCGTGAAATCAAGTTGGTGCAGGATGAGCATGCCGACCGCGGGGGTGCGGGCATTTCCATCGTAACATTCAAATAATGAGATACTTATTCGTTCTTTGTTGCTTTCTCTTGAGTGGTTGTATGATCGACTACAACATGGGCTTAACGAAAATCAAGGAGGGCAAATTCGATGAAGCGACGGAGCTATTAACGCTGGCACATGCCAAATACCCGAAAAATCCACAGATCCTTTTTTCAAGAGGAGTTAGTCGGGGCTTCCAAGAAAACTACAGCGGTGCAGTGGCGGATTTAACGCGAGCCATTCGCTTAGAAAACGATCATGCTGATTACTATTTTTACCGGGCTTATTTTAAATCCAAAATGGGCAATGAGAAAGGCGCCATTTCCGATTATTCGAAATCGATCGAGATCTACCCCTATTATCCGGAGAGTTATTTTAACCGCGGAGTGAAGTTGATGAGTACCGGAAACATCACCGACGCATGCTATGATTTTCAATATGCGGCAGATTTGGGAGACACCTTATCCCTGAGCTATTTAAATATTTATTGCCGGAGCTTAAAGCGCCCGCAATAGGTTATGAAAAGGCAAAAAAAATACGGAACTTTGAACAATAGGCGTCAAGTCTAGAACGAAAAATATTTACTTACTGCCTGAAGGCAAGCGCTGACGGGATTAATTTTAACAACATGTCGATTGCAAAAACAGGCGATAAAGTAGCCGTACATTACACAGGAAAACACGATGATGGTTCAATTTTCGATTCATCGGTAGGACGTACTCCATTGGAATTCCAATTAGGATCTGGAATGGTGATTAAGGGATTTGATGATGGCGTTACTGGAATGACGATTGGAGAGAAGAAAACGATTGTGATTCCTGCGGCAGAAGCCTATGGCGAGCATTCACCTGAAAATACGGTAACAATCGAACGTGCGCAGATTCCACCACATATCGAATTGGAATTAGGCGCTTCGTTGAGCATGCACCAAGATGGTGGTCATGTGGTTGAGGTGGTGATTACAGATTTGACAGAAACGCATGTAACCTTGGATGCGAATCATCCATTGGCAGGTCGTGATTTAACATTTGAATTGGAATTGGTAAGTATTCAATAGGTATTTATGAAAATTGATTTGCGCTCCTTCGTCCCTCATGGACTGGTGATTATCGGCTTTATCGTCATTTCCTTCATTTATTGCGGCCCAGTGTTGCAAGGGAAGGTTCTGATCCAACATGATATTATGCAGGCTCAAGCGGCGGCGCAGGAGAGCATTCAATTTAAGAAAGCGTCGGGGACAGATGCTTGGTGGACCAACTCGATGTTTGGGGGTATGCCTACCTATCAAATTTCCGGATCATACCCCTACAGTATCTCGAGTCATATCGGGAGTTTTATCACGAATCTATTTCCTACGCCGGTAAATTTAATCCTGCTTCAGCTCCTGGGAATGTATTTATTCCTTTGGGCGATGGGCGCTTCACCCCTCTTGGGTTTTGCGGGTGCTGTATTTTATGCTTTCGCGACCTATAATTTGGTGATTATTCCAGCTGGACACACGTCAAAAGTGTTGGCCTTAGCCTATGCCCCCATGGTCTTGGCGGGAATTCGCATGTGCTGGGGCAGTCGAAAATGGATTGGGGCCGCGGTTTTCGCTGTGGCAATGGCCTTGGAATTATATGCCAACCACGTTCAAATAACTTATTATTTATTTTTCATCATCGGAGCCTATAAGCTCTACATGCTCATCCATTGTTATCGGAACAAGACCTTACTGGATTGGTATAGCCGCGGATTATTACTGGGCCTCGGTTTAATTCTTGCCATCGGAACCCACGGCATGCGTCTTTGGAATAATTACGATTATGCCAAAGAGACAACCCGTGGAAAATCAGAATTAGCTGCCAATGCCAAACGAGGCGATGGCTTAGACAGCGGTTACGCATTCGATTGGTCCTATGGAATTTCGGAAACCGGAACCTTGTTGATCCCAAATTTCAAAGGAGGAGCATCCCAAGGTGATTTAGGTGGAACGAAATCAAATACCTACAAGACGATGGTGGATGCAGGATTTGCGGAGGATCAGGTATTGGGCTTTGTGGAGAAAGGGCCAACCTATTGGGGCGAGCAGTCCTTTACAGCGGGCCCAGCTTATGCAGGCGCATTGATTGTATTCCTATTCTTATTTGGGGCATTTTACGTGAAGTCGAACGAAAAATGGTGGATTTTAGGGATCACGCTGTTATTCCTAACGATGGCTTGGGGAAAGAACTTTCCGTTGAATTTCGTTTGGTTTGACTACATCCCTATGTTCAACAAATTCCGGGCAATCACGATGGTTTTATCTTTCGTGCAGTTTGGCATGGTGAGTTTAGGCTTGATGGGATTGATTCAGTTGGCGAAACAAAAACCAAGTTTAGCTGAAATTAAAAAGCCCTTATTGTACGCATTGGGATTAAGTGGTGGCTTGTGTTTCGTATTTGGAATCATGCCTGTTTTGTTCTTTGATTTCAAGGGGTCACAGGATGGCGCGGCGATATTACAGGACCCGATGATGAATACAGCCATCTGGAATAGTATTCGTTTGGACCGGATTGAATTATTTCAGTCGGATGCTTTCCGCAGTTTGATTATCATTTTGATTGGAGCGGCCTTGATATACAGCGCGAGCTTGGCGAAGGTGAAGAAATCCGTTTGGGTAATTGGCATTGTTTTGTTGGGAATTTTTGATTTGACACCTGTAGCCAAGCGTTACTTCGGCAAGGAGGCATTCGTGTCAAAGAGTACCTTGGATGAGCAGATTCAGCCGACTGCGGTGGACCAACAAATCTTAGCGGATCATGGCACCTTCCGGGTTCTAAACTCGACGGTATCCTTTATGAACGATGCGACGACCTCGTATTATCATCAATCTTTAGGGGGTTACCATGCAGCCAAATTGCGTCGCTACCAAGAATTAATTGAGAAGTATTTTGCGGGCAATCCAGGACAGATGAATGTGTTGAACATGTTGAACACCAAATACATTATCGTGGCGGATTCAGCGGGCCAACCGGCCGTTCAAACGAATCCGACGGCATTAGGGAATGCTTGGTTTGTGAGTTCGATTCAATGGGCG
>JBJTMZ010000265.1:0-4642 GCA_046073805.1 Aquirufa sp. | reverse complement strand
AGAAAATAAGGGGCCAATCATGGCTGCGCCAAAAAGACTCAACATCGTGGGTGTTGAGACGATTTCTACTTGTTGGCTTACTGGATTGATGGTATTTCCTTCGGAAAAGAAATGGGTGAAGTGAATCCATTCATTACTTATTCCCACGTATAGACCGATAATGACAATCAATAAGATGGCTCCAATTTTTGTAATGGTAAATACATTTTGAATAATTGCCGCAAAAGATATCCCTTTCAAATTGGCGCCCGTTAAGATAACAATTAACACTGCGGCCAGGATTTGTTGGCTTGTGATGTATTCTCCTACCAGCGGAACATCATTGATGAGTTCTGGCCAAATGAACCCAGAATATTTAGCAAAGGCAACTGCGACTGCAGCGATTGTACCCGTTTGAATAACGAGAAAGGTTGTCCAACCGAATAAGAAGCCAACCAAAGGGTTGTAGCTCTCTTTTAGGTAGATATATTGACCACCGGTTGCCGGGAATTTGCTTGAAAGCTTACCATAGGCATAGGCCCCTGTTACGGTAAGGAAACTTGTTAATAACCAAGTACTAATCCACCAGATAGGGGAGGTTAGGGAACGGCCAACTTCAGAACTAACTAAAAATATACCTGATCCGATCATGGAACCCATCACGAGTAGGGTAGCATCTGTGGTGTTTAATTTCTTTTGCATAGAGGTTTTGTGCTAATAATACAATTACTGGAATTCCTTACATTTTTCAAAGTTGCACATATTTTACTCAGTATTTAAAGGCGATTTTGAAAAAAGTAAAAATGTAATCGTTTCCGTAATCGTTTACGGAAAAAAATTAAATAAAATCATTGAATTTTAATAAATGCCTTGTCTATATTAGGAAAGGTAAGTTAATGTTGAATCGATCAACGAGACCCAATTAATTGAAAAGTACAAATCCAAGATGATGAGTAAAAAAGTAATAATTGATGAAGTTGCCATTTGGGATCAGTTTCGGGCTGGAGATCAAAGAGCATTTACTGAATTGTATCAGCATTTTGTACAGCCGCTTTATTCTTATTCAATGGGAGTGACGAGCGACAAAGAGTTAATTAAGGATTGTCTACATGATTTATTTGTGGAGTTGTGGCGGAATCATGCGACGATCGGGCCAACGACAAGTGTTAAATATTACTTAATGGCGTCTATTAAACGGAAGTTGGTTCGTCATTTGGAAACCCAATTAAAAAATCATGTACACCATACGAATTACATGATGGATTTCTCGGAGGCAGATTATTCTCAAGAATCTATATTAATTAAATATGAAGATGAGATTCGGACGAATAAGCAGTTGGCTAATTGTTTGAATATGTTATCAAAGCGTCAGCGTGAAGCTATTTCGTTGCGTTTTTTCCAAAATATGGATACGGATCAAATTTCAGATTCCATGAAAATTAATCCGCAGTCGGTATATAATTTAATCTTCGGTGCACTGCGTGTTATGAAGGAGGGATTGATGAGGGAACGTGCAGTTGCTTAAAAATTGGATAATAGATATTTTATTTTGAGTAAATTGTAGTTCTGTGTGGCTTTATAGGGTTAAAGAAAGCTAGCAGGGATGCATAAAAATATAAAAAACAAGTTTGAGTGGCGGTATAAAAGTCGTAAACGTTTATTTAACTTGATTTTAAAGAGATTCTCACAGAAGAACTGGTTGCTTCGAAGAGATACAAGTAATCAAATTAACCAGCTTACTCACGATGAATGCGAAGCGTTGTGGGCCAAGATTAACTTTACTTTGCAAACCTTAAACTAAAAATTTTCATACCTATGAGAAAACAATTACTTTCTAAGGTTCTTTTTAGCATGTTCTTCGTGCTAATGGGAATTCAAATGCTTGCTCAGGACCGAACGGTTACTGGACGAGTGACTGCCTCTGATGACGGATCAGGTATTCCGGGGGCAAGTATTGCTGTTAAAGGTACTACAAAGGGTACATCAACGGATGCGGACGGAAACTATAAAATCACAGTTTCTGGTTCAGCTGTTTTGACGTTCTCATCTGTAGGATTTAACTCTCAAGATGTAACAGTTGGTAACAAATCACAAATAAATGTTGCTTTGGCTGCTGACACAAAAGCATTAACTGAAGTAGTCGTTGTGGGTTACGGTACACAAAAGAAAAGCCAGTTGACTGGTGCGATTTCTTCTGTAACGTCAAAACAGATTACGGAAATGCCGATTACCAACTTAGGTCAAGCGATGCAAGGTCGTGTTGCCGGTGTGGACGTTGCGCAATCAGGTTCTAAGCCAGGTACTGTTCCTAAGGTTTTGATTCGTGGTCGTCGTTCATTCAACGCGGGTAACGATCCTTTATATGTAGTTGATGGTATTCCATTATCGTCTGGTTACGAGGATATGAACCCGAATGACGTAGCATCTATGGAGATTTTGAAGGATGCGACTGCAACAGCGATCTACGGTGCTCGTGGAGCGAATGGTGTTGTTTTGATTACAACGAAGCGTGGTTCAAAAGATGGAAAGACCGTTATTTCGTATGATACTTACGTAGGATCGACACAGACATTAGATAAGATTAATTTATTTAATGGTGCTGAGTACGCTGAAATGAAGCGTGAATCACGTCGTACAATTGGTACTTACAAGGATGCGAATGGTAATATCGTTCCTACGGGTGTTGTTGATGCCTTTGCTGATTCGAAATTGTTTACTGCAATCGAATTAGACGGTATCGCAAAAGGTCGTACGACGGATTACCAAGACATGATGGTGAAGAAAGGTATCCAACAAAACCATGCAATTGGTGTTCAAGGTGGAAATGAGAAAACTCAATTCTCGATTAATGCGGGTTATTTCCAAGATAAAGGTATTATCGAAGGTTTGGATTTTACACGTTATTCTTTGCGTGTCAATGTGGATCACCAAGTGAATAAAGTATTGAAAGTGGGTATCTCTTCTTATGGAATGTATAGCAAAACTAATGGCGCTAACTTAAATCCTTACGGATATTTGTTATCACAAAATCCATTGGCTCGTGCTATCGATGATTCAGGAAACTTGATTTTCCAACAAACGGATGATGCTTTATTGACTAACCCATTGAACGAAATCGTTCCAGGTGCTAAAATTGATGAAACAAATAAATACCGTATTTTCAATTCGATCTATGCTGAATTACAATTGGCTAAAAATTTAAAATACCGTGTAAACTTTGGACCTGACTTTACGATTTCTCGTAATGGTCGTTTCAATGGTGCTTTGACAAACGATATTAAAGGAGGTAACCCAACGGCTACAACGGATAATCGTTTTGGATTCAACTATACACTTGAAAATATCTTAACGTATAACAAGCAAATCAAGAATCACAATATTGCCATTACGGCTTTACAGTCAATGCAACGTGATAACTATGAACAATATACGCAAAGTGTAATGGGTGTTCCCGTAGAATCACAAGCGTTCTACAACTTAGCGAATGCGTCTTCTATTCAAGGCGTTGGTTCGAACTTAGTTCAGTGGACAATTGCTTCTTACATGGCTCGTTTGAACTATGATTACAAAGGCAAGTACTTATTAACCGTAACAGCTCGTCGTGATGGTTCATCTCGTTTTGGAGAGAATACGAAATGGGGTAACTTCCCAGGGGTGGCTTTGGGTTGGAATCTACACCAAGAAAACTTCATGAAGAACTTGACTTGGATTGATGAATTGAAGCTTCGTGCATCCATGGCACAAGTTGGTAACCAAGGTCTAACTCCTTATCAGACACAAGGTTTGATGGGTCGTACTTCTTATGCTTGGAATAACAATGCTGCTTATGGATATCGTCCAAACACGATTGGTAATGCTGATTTGAAGTGGGAAACTTCTACTTCAAAGAACATTGGTGCTGACTTCAGCTTTTGGAGAGGTAAAGTTGCCGGTTCGATTGAATACTATCAAACGAATACAACTGATTTGTTATTATCGGATCAATTGCCAACTTCAACAGGTTTTGCTGCCGTTACGCGTAACGTAGGTGAGACAAAGAATACAGGTATTGAATTATCATTATCTACAGTGAACGTAGATGCTGAGAATGGTTTCAAATGGAACACAGACTTCACATTCTATAAGAACACAGAGGAAATCGTTTCCTTGTACAATGGTGCGAAGGACGACGTAGGTAACCGTTGGTTCATTGGTAAGCCATTGAACTCTTACTTCGATTATCAATATGCAGGTATCTGGCAAACTGCTGAAGCAGCTGAGGCGAAAGCAAAAGGTTTCTCTGTAGGTCAAATTAAGGTAGCTGATACGAATGGTGATGGAAAAATTACTGCAGATGACCGTGTGTTGTTGGGTTCAGATGTTCCAGCTTGGACAGGTGGTATGACAAACCGTTTCTCTTACAAAGGATTCGATTTATCATTCTTTATCTTCACTCGCCAAGGACAGATGATTGTTTCGAAATTCCACCAAAACTCAAACTACCTACAAGGTCGTTACAACCAAATCAAGGTGGATTATTGGACGCCAAACAATCCGAATGCGTATTATCCACGTCCAAACTTTAACCAAGAATTCCCTGCCTATAATACAGCTATTATGTATTTTGATGGTTCATTCATTAAAGTTCGTAATATCAATGTGGGATATACATTCCCAGCAAAGA
>JBJTMZ010000264.1:0-4490 GCA_046073805.1 Aquirufa sp. | reverse complement strand
GGGTAGATTATTCCATGACGGTATTGCATCCGAAAAGCCAACAAATTTGGGATACCCCGACGGGCAAAATAATGCCCTTGGTGGACCAATTCGACTTGACCAAGAAGTTTACCTATAATGAAAAATTAACCATGTCCTACGCGACCTTTAGCCCGAAAGTGGCGAAAGAAAAGGCGCCCTTAATCATCTGGTTACACGGCGGTGGTGAAGGGGGAACAGACCCTACCATCCCACTTTTAGGAAACAAGGCGGCTAATTATGCCTCGCCAGCAATACAAGCCTTATTTGATGGGGCTTACGTGTTATCCCCACAATGTCCGGGTGCCTGGATGCACAATGCACAAGGCGTAGGCACGCAAGGAAAAGATAATGACATCTACAACGAAGGTTTGATGGCCTTGATTAAGGACTATGTGAAATCCAACCCCCAAATTGACCCGACTCGTATTTATGTTGGCGGCTGCTCAAACGGAGGTTACATGGCCTTGAAATTGATTTTATTATACCCAGATTACTTCGCTGCAGGATACATCAGCGCCTTAGCGTATCGTTCTGAGTACATTGCAGATGCGGATTTACAGAAAATCAAAAATATACCCATCTGGTTTGTACATTCAAAGGACGACATGACGACGATCCCTGATTTGACCGTGGTTCCCGTTTTCAATCGCCTCCGCACGATGGGCGCGAAGAATGTTCATTTCACCTATTACGATCACGTAAATGACATCACCAATTTTTACGGAGGGTCAGGATTCCAATACAATGGCCACTGGTCCTGGGTTTACTTGCATGAGAATCTACCGCGAACCGACCTCGACGGATCTCCGGTTCGAATCAATGGCAAACCGGTCAGCATCATGGAATGGATGGCCGCCCAAAAGAAAGGGAAATAATCAATTCAAAGGCAGTTCGAAAGAGCTGCCTTTTTTCATTAATCTAGTTGACCCAAATAAATGATTTTAATCAGGAAAATTTGAAAAAGCACCTTGATTTACTTAATTTAGGCTAAATTACTCTGTGTCTGTTATGAAAAACTCCATTATCCTTAAGTGGCTAGGCCATTTAAGCTCAACTCGTGCTGCGGGAATGTACATGCTACTCTTCGCCATTGCCATCGGAGTTGCCACTTTCATCGAAAATGATTTCGGAACAAGCGCAGCACAGGAATTAATTTTCAAGAGTCATTGGTTTGAATTACTGCTATTACTTTTCGGCTGCAGCATCGTAGCAAATCTTTGGAGATATCGATTATACCAGCAAAAAAAGTGGGCCTCTTTATCCTTTCACTTGGCCATCATCATTATCTTAATCGGTTCTGCAGTAACGCGCTACACGGGAACAGAAGGCATGATGCATATCCGAGAGGGCGAAACGACTAATCAATACCTATCAGCTGAAAATTACCTCCAATTTCGTGTCACGGAGGGTTCCAAAACCTACGCATTTGAGGAACCTACGCACTTCTCAAGCCTTTCTTCAAACAAATTCAACGAATCCTATCAAATCGGGAATACCATTCTAGCCATTAGCTTGGTCGACTTCATTCCCAATCCAAGTGAAAAACTTGTTGAATCTCCCCAAGGTCTCCCAACCCTTAAAATCGTAATTGGCGGAGCCCAAGGACGGGAGGAATATTTCCTAAAACAAGGCGAACAAAGTCAAATCAATGGGGTACCTTTCAACTTCAGCGAGGAGTTAATTTCGGGGGCGTTTAACATCCGCCAACAAGGCGATTCCTTGGTTTTCATGACAGATACGGAAGTTGGCCAACGGGTCATGGCTACCCAAGAAAGTAGTCAAATTCCAGCCGGAACGATGCACAAATTGATGCTTCGTTCCCTTTATACAGTCAATGGGAGCAATTTCGTCATCGGCGATTACATGCCCAAAGCCATCACCCAACTGCAATCGGCTAGTCAAAAAATTACTGCCGAAAGTTTGGTGGGTTTAAAGCTTCAAGTTCAAGCCAATGGCCAATCTCAATTCGTCCAAGTGAACGGTCGGAAAGGCGAAGCGGGTCAAGCGCAGGTCCTAACATTTAGCAATACGCAAATTGAAATCAGCTATGGGGCTAAGCCTGAAAAATTACCATTCTCCCTCAAATGCAATGATTTTATCCTCGAAAAATATCCGGGTACGGAGAATCCCTCCTCTTATGCGAGTGAGGTAACCCTGGTGGATCCTGCCAAAAGCAGCTCAGAAAATCACCGCATCTTCATGAACAATATTTTGAGCTACCAAGGATATCGATTCTTTCAATCCTCTTTTGATCAAGATGAGTTAGGAACCTATTTAAGTGTCAATCATGATTTCTGGGGAACTTGGATTTCCTACATTGGTTACCTGCTGTTGACCATCGGATTAGCCATGACCTTCTTCGACAAAAAATCGCGGTTTAGCTATTTAATTGGCCAACTCAATCGCAAGCAAGCTTTACTCGTTTTAGGTTTTCTCTTTGCAGGAAATCATCTTGCGAATGGACAAACGCAAGCGACAGTTAGCGAAGAGCATGCCAAAGCATTTGGCAAAATACTAGTTCAAGATCACAACGGTCGGATAAAACCCATGAACACCTATGCCGGTGAACTCATGCGAAAATTAGCTCGTACCGAGACGCTATTTGATCAATCCGCCGACCAACTCGTGCTAGCGATGATGTTAAATCCTGCATCCTGGGAAAAAGCAGCCATCATCAAATTACCAGAACAGACAGAGATCAAGCAAGCATTGCATACGGAGGCTTCCATGCTTAGTTATTCCGACTTCTTCACTCAGGACGGCAATTATGTTTTAGAGGAACAAGTTCGGGCGGCACAGGCAGTTATGCCGCGGGAGCAGGGAACCTACGAAAAGGCATTGATCAAATTAGATGAAAAGGTTAATATCGTCAATATGATCTTTAGCGGAAGTATTTTCCGTTTGTTCCCCCCGCTGAATGATCCGAATAATACGTGGTTATCACCGGCCGACTTGATGCATGAACATCAGCAGGATGAATATTCAGCACGGATGCGCACCTTGTTTTTAGCTTATTTGAAACACCTCAACGAGGCCGCACAAAACCAAGATTATACAGCGGCTGACCAAAACCTTTCCGAAATCGCAAATGTACAGCGCGCCTCGGTGAGCGAATTTATGCCGTCGGAAACTCAAGTGAGCGCCGAGCTATTTTTGAACAAACTGAACGTATTCAATCGCTTGCGCAATTACTATGCGCTCCTTTGCCTACTGCTAACCGGCGTCTTTTTAGTCACTACAGTTCGCAATAAAGCGACCAAATTCAATTACACGAAATGGGCTTTCTACGCGATGGCATTTGGGTTTACCTTCCACACCTTGGGAATTGCGCTGCGCTGGTATGTGTCCGAACGAGCACCCTGGAGTAACGGCTATGAATCCATGATTTACATTGGTTGGACAACGATGTTCGCCGGCACCTTATTTTCTCGAAAGTCCCTCGGCGGATTAGCAGCGACGGCCACACTAGCGGCAACCGTTTTATTGGTCGCCTCGATGAGTTGGCTCGACCCAGAAATCACCCCATTAGTTCCCGTATTAAAATCTTATTGGTTGACAATACACGTTTCCTTGGAAGCGGGGAGTTATGGATTTCTGATGTTGGGTGCCGTGCTGGGCATGCTCAACCTATGTTTGATGTTATTCATCAATTCGAATAATCGCACACACATCTTGCGCGCGATCAAGGAACTTACGATTATCAGTGAAATCACTTTATTGGGCGGACTTGCCATGGTGAGTATTGGTACGTATTTGGGAGGTGTTTGGGCCAATGAATCTTGGGGACGTTATTGGGGATGGGATGCCAAGGAAACCTGGGCCTTAGTAACCATTTTGGTCTATTCCTTCATTTTACACATGCGGTTTATCCCCAAATTACAGGGGATTTTTGCCTATAACTTTGCGTCCTTATTTGGTTTCGCGACCGTGATCATGACCTACCTGGGAGTTAATTATTATTTATCCGGATTACATTCATATGCGGCGGGTGATCCGGTTCCGATTCCCCCAGAAGTCTACATCACAACGACCTTATTAATTCTATTAAGCTTTTTTGCTTACCGTAATTTTAAAAAATACCCGGCATGAACCCGATCAGTCACCGAATTTATTTAGCAACCATGACCGCCATTGTGCTAGTGGTCACTGCTTATTTAAGCTATTCGGGCTACGCCTATTATCAAACTCCCATCGAAGAGCGCTTCTACCAGGCCGACCATGCGATGTTGAAACCCAGCGGCCCCTTTGGACACGGCTATGGGATTGTCGGCACGCTCATGATGATCATCGGGGTATTTGGTTATCAAGCTAGAAAATACCTAAAATCCCTAGCTCGAATTGGGGTATTAAAACATTGGCTCGAATTCCACATCTTTTTATGTACGCTAGGACCGATTTTAGTGCTTTTCCACACCTCCTTTAAATTTGGGGGACTCGTGTCGATTAGCTTTTGGAGTATGGTCGCTGTC
>JBJTMZ010000263.1:0-3910 GCA_046073805.1 Aquirufa sp. | reverse complement strand
GTGAAATGTACTTCGGGAATGCTTCGATTCCAAGAGAAGCCCATCAGACTTTTCACCACGATCGAAGTTCCCGGGAAATTGATGGCTAAATTATAAAGTGGTGCGACATAACTCGCTACTTGTTGGAGTTTTGGGAAGTGCCCTATTAACGATGTACGCCATGGAGTTCCTTTCTGATCGTAATGCTGTTGCCACGTTTCTGCCTTTAGTTTCGCCATATCGACGCCTGATGGACATTCCGTCTGACAACCTTTGCAGGAAAGACATAGGTCCAATACATCCAATAATTCTGGATTTGAATAAGCTTCAGAACCTTGCTCGGTGAGTAATTGTCGAAGCATGTTGGCTCTTCCGCGCGTGCTATCAGCTTCTTTTTGGCTGGCCATAAAGCTTGGGCACATGGTTCCGCCGCTTAAGGCTGTCTTTTTGCAATCGCCTGACCCTGAACATTTCTCGGCAAGGCCTAAGGGACTGTCAGTGTCTGGATAATGAAAATAGTGTTTTGTGGATTGGCTCGTTTCCTTTTTTCGAAAAGCCTCGTCCATGGGAGGGGTGTCCACGATTTTCCCTGGATTCAGGATATTTTGTGGGTCGAAAAGTTGTTTGATTTCCTTGAATAGGGCATATATTTCAGGCCCCATCATTTGAGGAATGAATTCACCTCGGAGTCTACCGTCGCCGTGTTCACCACTCAAAGAGCCTTGGTATTTCTTTAGTATTTCAACGGTTTCGGCTAATAGTGAGCGGAATAGTGTTTTTCCTTCGTTCGAGTGAATATCGAGAAAGGGTTCAATATGCAATTCGCCGGCGCCAGCATGCGCATAGTAGGCTGCTTGAACGTTGTGTTTTGCTAGAAGAGTTTGAATATCAGCCACATAGGCAGGTAAATCTTTAGGGGATACAGCGCAATCTTCGATTAAATTAACCGGTTGTTTTAGGCCTTTCAGATTCCGAATTAATCCCAATCCTGCTTTTCGGATATCCCAGCCTTTATTGATTTCGCCTCCATAAAGTGCTGGAAAAGCATAGGCTAAATTAGCTTTTTGAACAGCCTCGATGCATGATTTGATCTTTTGATCCAATGCCTCTTGGCTATCTTCTCGGAATTCGACCATGAGCATCGCGGCAGGTTTTCCTTCGATGAAGGCACGGTCATTTTTGAAGTTGGGGTGATCTTCCGTAAATGAAAGAATAAAATCATCCACCAATTCCGAGGCGGTGGGTTCATGTTCTAATGCAAGAATATTCGCATGTAGCGCATCTTGCAAGGTCGAGCAATGCAAACACAGCATGCCAATAAACGGATTCTTCTCCTCGAGCAAGTTTAATTTAGCGGCATGAACGACAGCTAAAGTTCCTTCGGATCCAGCTAATAATGCCGAAAGATTAAAAGCTTTGCCCTGCGGGTTAAAGGGTTGCATATCGAGCAGTGCATCGAGTGCATATCCGGTGTTCCGTCGTTTTATATCGGATTTAGGAAAGCGATTTCGAATCAAGGTTTGCACCTCGGGATTATTCAGAATTCGATGCAATTCACGGTAAATTTTACCTTCGAGATTCCCTAATGTGGTTTTCTTATAGAACTCTTCGTTGCTTAAGGGTTCCGTGTGAATTTCGGTGCCGTCGGAAAGTATGGCGCGTGTTTCGATCAGGTGGTCCCGCGTCGACCCCCAAACGATGGAATGGAGTCCACAGGAGTTGTTGCCGATCATTCCCCCGATTAATGCACGGTTGGCCGTCGATGTTTCCGGTCCGAAAAATACACCCGCCTCAGCGAGGTGTTTATTTAAATCGTCTCGTACAATTCCGGGCTCGACCCAGACGCTATGTTCTTTTTTATTGAGTTGGATGATTTTCGACATCCGAAGCGACATTTCCATGACGATTCCTTCGCCAACAACCTGTCCGGCTAAAGAAGTTCCCGCTCCACGGGGGATAATACTCGATTTGTGCGAGGCGGCGAATTGGATGAGCCGTTTGATGTCTTTGGAGTTCGCGGGAAGGGCAACCGCTTGGGGTTGTACTTCATAGACAGAGGCGTCTGTCGCGTAGAGACGTTTGGTGCAACGGGCATCAGCGGAGTCAGTCAAGTAGAGGTCTCCCTCAAAATGAATGCTTAATTGCTCGATGTCCCGTTTACTCCAATGCATGTATGTTCGTATTGAGTTTTAAAATTACGAAATCCAATCTTACCAACATATAACCATTCAAAGTTTCTAGCAGTCATTTCATCCGATTGCACAATATCCTTTCATGAATAATCGTAAATTTGAATTCAAACTGAAATCTATGTTTTTTATCAGACAAGTTTACGAGAGTTTTATATTCGCTTATCAAGCTTTACGGTCGAATGTATTGCGGACTACTTTATCTCTTTTAGGGGTTAGTGTGGGTATTTTTGCGATCGTTGCGGTATTCACGGCAGTAGACTCGTTGAACAATAAAATTCGGAAGGAAATTGATTCATTTGCGGGATCGGGTGTGTTGTATGTGGGTAAATGGCCTTGGTTGATGCAAAATAATTATCCCTGGTGGAAATATTTGAATCGCCCGGAGATGAAGTTTACGGAGTATAAGTACTTGAAAGAGCATTTGGAAAATGCGGAAGCGGTGGCGATTATGGATGGCGGAAGAACGGCTAGTGTGAGTAAGGGAAGTAGCAGCATGGATGCTAATCTAACGGGAGCATCTTATGAGTACAATCAAATTACAAGTACGCCGATTCAAGATGGGCGCTACTTTCTTCCTATTGAATCAGAGAATGGATTATTTGTCTGTATCATTGGTGCCAAAGTGGCGGAAACATTGGTTGATGGTCGTTCGGCGGTGGGTGAAGTGATTAAGTTGAACGGGATCAAATTCATGGTGATTGGGGTGATTGAGAAGAAAGGGGAGGATATGTTGAATTTTGGGGGGACGCCGGATGAGAAGGTGATTATCCCTTATACTACCTTTGCGGCGGTCTTTCAAAAAGATGAACCCGCTCCGGATATTGCGATTAAGGCGTACAAAGAGGATGTGGGTCAAGAAGCTCTGGAGGGAGAAATAATTGGGATGATGCGGAGTCTACGTTCAATCAAGCCCAAGCAAGAAGATAATTTCTCGGTTAATCGATTGGATGGTTTACAAGCTTTTTTCGATGGAATTTTTGCCGCCTTGAATATTGCTGGAGCGCTCATTGCCGGATTTAGTTTGTTGGTCGGTGGATTTGGAATTGCCAACATCATGTTTGTCTCCGTGAAGGAACGGACGAATATTATTGGAATTCAAAAGTCCTTGGGGGCTAAGAATTACTTTATTCTCTTTCAGTTTTTATTTGAGGCAGTATTCTTAAGTCTAATTGGCGGATTGGTTGGAATTGGACTCGTCGTCTTAATTACCTTGATTCCACAGGATGCCTTGCCTTTGAGCTTAACAGCAGGCAATGTGATTACGGGATTGTTTATTTCGAGTTTCATTGGGGTTTTGTCGGGCATCATCCCAGCTTGGGTCGCCGCCAAGATGGACCCGGTAATCGCCATTCGATCAAAATAATGGAAAATAAAAAAGGCCACCCAATCGGATGGCCTTTTTTGATTAGCGCTTTTACCTAGATTGATAAAGTAGCTAAAACGGAATTCATATTACGAACGGCGTCCGCTGATTTGTTGAATGCAGCTTGCTCGTCCTCAGTTAATTTGTAGTCAACGATTTTCTCCCAACCGTTTTTGCCTAATACGACTGGAACACCTAAGCTGATGTCTGATTGGCCGTATTCGCCATCAAGCGATACGCAGCAAGACATGATTTTTTTCTCATCACGAACGATAGCCTCAACCAAAGCAGCACCGGCAGCACCTGGAGCATACCAAGCAGAAGTTCCCAATAAGCCAGTAAGTGTAGCACCACCTACCATCGTATCAGCAGCTAC
>JBJTMZ010000262.1:0-4920 GCA_046073805.1 Aquirufa sp. | reverse complement strand
CGGTTAATCGTGTTAATACCACGTAAAACGATATTAACAGGTTGACCCGGCATACCATTACCTGATGAAATTTGTGCACCGGCAATCTTACCAACCAACGCTTGGTCTACAGAAGCACCCGGAACAGATGGCAAACTCTTTGCTGTAATCGCCTGTACATCAATTGCCGTCGAACGCTTGTCGATCGCCGTACCTGTACCCGTTACAACAACTTCAGATAATTGACGTGCATCCGTTGCCAATTTCACATTGATCACCGATTGGCTTCCTACCTGAACACTTTGCGAATTAAGTCCTACAAAAGAGAATACTAATGTAGCACCGTTAGGAACCGCAACGGTATATTCACCGTCTACATTTGTTTGCGTTCCTTTTCCAGTTCCCTTGATGGAAACCGTTACACCTGGCAAACCTGAGCCATCTTCAGCCGAGGTTACCTTTCCTGTTACCTTTCTATCCTGCGCTACTAAACTCGTAAGCGAAAAGAAAGCCAACAAGAAAGTCATGAGTAAATTTTTTTTCATGTACTTGTTAGTTAGGGTTGAAAAAATTTGTTGATAAATAATCAATCTGTGGGAAATTTAGAGAAATATTAATAAACTGTCAAATTTTAGCCAAATTATTGATGGCAAAATTGACTAATCTCAGAATTTTCTACAAATAATCCCCTAAATCACACCGGATTGGATGAGTAAGCGAAAAAAGAATTTAATTTTTCACAGAAGGATCGTAAAACGATTTTCTTATTAAATTTAATTATTCCAAGAAACTAGATGATTTGATTCAAAATAAGTACCCCCAGTAATCCCGTGATGGACACGATCGTCTCCATCAATGACCAGGAACGAATCGTTTCTTTGACCGACAAATTAAAATATTCCTTAAACATCCAGAAGCCCGTATCATTCACATGAGAAAACATCAAACTTCCCGCCCCTATACTCAATACCATTAAATTAGGATTCACCCCACCGGATTCCACGATTGGGAGTATCATTCCTGCCGCTGTTAATCCCGCTATCGTCGCCGAACCAATGCATACACGAATTATCGCAGCCATCAACCAACCCAACACCAAGGGAGGAATGGGTAAACTACCCAAGTAACCCGCAATTTCTTTACTCACCCCAGAAGTCAACAAAACCTCCTTAAAGGTTCCCGCTCCTGCAATAATTAATAAAATCATCGCCACGTCTTTCACCGCATCCCCATAAATGGACATGATGGATTCCATGGATTTCCCCAAACGTAATCCCAAGGTGTACGTGGCAAAACAAATCGCGATCAACATTACCATCGCCGGATCCGCAATCAAATGCAAGACCGCTGAAGCTGGCGAATCCTTCCCCAGTTGAATTTCAAATGCCGTCGTACATACTAATAGGAATACTGGCAACAAAGCTGTCAGAAAACTCGACGCCTTACTTGGCAATTCATCCGCCGCAATTTCCTTGGAAACGAAGGACTTGGAAGCCTTTGGATGAATATGACCCAAGGTCTTCGCAAATATAGGACCCGCCAAAATTATCGCAGGTATCGAAACCAAGATTCCATAGGTCAACGTCATCCCCATATTGGCCCCAAACTGCGCCACCAAAGCGGCCGGTGAGGGATGGGGAGGTAAATACCCATGGGCGACCGACAAAGACGCCATCATCGGAACGCCCGCCATCAGCGGATTCAACTTATAGCGCTGAACTAAGGCGAAGATCAAAGGAATCATCAATACAAAACCGACATTATAAAATAAAGGTATACCGATGACAAAACCCGTGACCATTAAACCCCAACTAATATGCTTCTCCCCAAACAATTGAATTAAGGACGATGAAATTTGTTGGGCCGCCCCACTCGCCGCCACTAATTTCCCCAACATGGCTCCTAAAACGATAATGGTAACCAGTGATCCCATCGTATCCCCTAAACCCTTTTGAATGGATTTCGCCAAATCCCCCAAGGGTATGCCGAGCAAGATGCCGCTCAACAAACTGACCAATAGAAAGGCAATAAATGAATTGACTTTTAAATAAGTAATCAGAAAGACCAACAGGCCTATACAAAGGATAACGATTGCAATGGACATCTTATTAAATAGGTTTTGCACCAAAGTACAAATAAATCCTAGATAACAAAAAAAGAAACCCCAGGTTAAAACCTGGGGCTGCAAATTTAATAACCCCAGGCTTCAGCCTGGGGATTAAAAATCCCCGTAGGTATCTTCCAAATACTTCTGCATCACCAGAATATCCTCCTTCGAAGTCAAATCCGGCACATTCTCCGCTAATGGAATGGCATAAAAACCTCTTCCCTCGCCTTCTCCAAACATCACTACTGAAGTAGGCAATTCCTTCTCATTCCGTACCGGATGAAAAGGCGTCTTCGCCAAATAAGGCAAAAAGGTCGACGCCTCAAAGACGAATACATTCATACTAACACCCAAGCGACCAATCTTCGCCATCAATTCTGCAGCTTGCTCGGCCGTTGGTTTTTCAATAATCTCTAACAAATACCCTTCTGCATCCGTACGAATCAAGGCAAAAGCCGAAATACGTTCAGCTGGATACAACAAGCTATCGCGGTGGTACGAAATCAAGGCATTCGGCTCCGGCGAATTCCAAAGTGTCTTCAATGCATTCACACTATATAGGTTGTCTGAATTACAAACAATCACCCGACCCGTCTGCCAATCCGCATGTTGCATTAACGCCTGATAAACCGCATCAGCCGTTCCCGCAGGTTTTTCACGATCCGCAGCGATTTGTTGGCGCGCAAAGACAATCTTCAAACCCCAACAAGCATCTTTAGCCATAAGTCCCTCACAATATTCTTGTGAAACCGTATCCGTCGGGTGCAACAACAATAACACCTCCTCAATCCCTGCCAAATGCGCATTGTACAATTGATAATCAATTAAGGTCTTCCCGTTTTTCCCAACTTGAATCATGCCCTTTGTCACCGAGTTTGCCTGTGCCACTAAATTCGGGTCCAAATCACTCGTTCCTTCCGCCATCGCCTTCTTCATGCGCGAAGCCATTCCACCCGCCAAAATCAATAATCTCTTTTTCATATCTTAATAAAATAAACTTTCCTTTTCTACCTGTGTTCCTGTATCTACTCGAATAATGTAGGCTTTCCCTCCGACCTTTTCGATGGCCTCGACAACGGCCTCCGGATTTTGGGGCGAATATGCAAACATACAGCCACCCCCACCCGATCCATTAATCTTTGCTCCCAAAGCTCCGGCTTGCAAAGCTGCCTCAATCATACGATCAATTTTCGGTGTGGATATTCGCTTATGTTCACGCAAATTCACCTGATGCTCATTCAACAATGTACCCAAACGTACATCATCCCAAACTTCCTCCCCTTCAAACATTTTCTTTGCTTCCAATAAAATATCGCGATCCGAAATATTCGCCTGCAGCAATACCCATTCATCCTCCGTCAATAAATTCTGGTATTGAACACAATCCGCTGAAGTTGTGCGCGCTAAATCAAATGATTGATCTAAGGCCTTGATTTTTTGTATGCCTCCCAAGGTTCCAAATTTCACACGGGATAAAATCCCCAAGGTATCTTTGGGTTCGCAAGAATCCCCCAAGACAAAAGTCCCTAAAGCCTGTTGATACGTCGTAATCGAAATCGCCGGTTGGCTCGCCAAATAAATCACATTACCCACCGCCGTCGAATATTGATCCATCATACCCCCCGGTTCCGTAAATTCCAAAACCTCTGCCTCATAAGTAATTTCGCCGACTTCCTTTTGGGAATAGCCCAACTGAAACATCTCATTCAGTAATTCCACCCAAGAAACCAATAGAGCCGACGAACTAGATGTCCCCGAATTAATCGGAATATTACCCCGAACCTCAATCTCCAAACCCTTATCAAAAACATGCCCTTTTCTCCAAAGCACATTTAAGACACTCTTAAAATAATCGCGTTCTTTCGTGTATTTGAGTGGAAAATCAAGGGAAAAACTCTCCGTCTTGTCCACATCCGGCAATTCAAAATGAATCAAATTATCCGGACGAAAAACGCCCTTCAATTGAATACGTTTGGAAATCGCCGCTGCAATCACCGGTAAACCCAAATAATCTTGATGTTCACCAAATAAGCAGATACGACCCGGAGTAGATACAATCATATTTTTTCGTTGTCCAACAAAAGTACAAAATTGAAATTAAAAAAATAGTTTACCTTTGAACGTCATAAGCTAATCCCATGATTAAAAAACGCTTCCCTGCTGTTGATTATTTCCGAGGATTTATCCTCGTTCTGCTTGCAGCCGAAGGTGCAGGTGTCTACAGCGAGCTCAATAATCTGTTCCCCGACTCATTTGTCGTCAATCAGTTTTTTCACGCCACCTGGGAAGGACTCCATTTTTTAGATCTCTTTCAGCCAGGCTTCATGATGATTGCCGGGGCTGCCTTGTATTTCTCGACGTACAAACGCTTAGATGAGGGTGCCACTTACGCAATGCTTTGGCCCAAAGTATTGAAAAGAGCCTTCTTACTTCTCTTTTTTGGCATAATACTGATTTGTGTACATCGAAGAGAAATGGTTTTCGAGCTTTGGAATGTCTTATGCCAACTCGCTTTTACGACGATCATCACTTTTGCGTTACTGCGTTTCTCAATTCCCTTGCAGTTGGCCGCATCGCTTTTATTACTTCTGTTATCACATTCGCTCTACGTTTTTACGGATATTCCTGGATTTGACCAAGCCTATACACCCGATAAAAATTTTGGATCCTATGTCGATTTGCTACTCATGGGCAAATTAAGTCAAGGGCATTGGATTGCCATGAATGCGATTCCCACGACGGCTCATACGATTTGGGGGGCATTAATTGGACGCTTAATTCATAGAACTTCACCACCTAAAACCGTTTTAAGAACCTTGATTGGCCTTGGTTTG
>JBJTMZ010000261.1:0-5162 GCA_046073805.1 Aquirufa sp. | reverse complement strand
CGACCTCATCCAAAAAGGCTTGCTCCGCAAATCCCAAGAAATTAGTGATCGGTGCACGCCATGGACCTGTGGTAACGGCCGACTTTTGGTCGAAAGATTCCACTAAGACGTTATCAATCGCCCCAACTGGGAAATTATCCTGACGCGTGGAATTCCCTGCATTCAAGCCAACTCCTCGCAAATAAAATGCTGTTATATTTCCTTTGGCATCGATACCCGCTTTAAAGTGATAGCGTACTGCCGGACGGTAAGTTCCTCCACCCATATCATCTTCACGCGTCCACATGACAAGAACGGGTTTTTTAATAATGCTTGATAATTCCGCCGCCTCCAAGGCAAAATCATTATTCAATCGACGGCCAAAGCCACCCCCCATCTTTGTCAATTCCACCTGAACCGTATTCTCAGGAACGCCTAATAAAGTCGCCACCGCCTTTTGCGCCGGTTGGGGAACCTGCGTCGGTCCCGCCAATACGACAGATCCGGGCTTCACATCTGCAAAAAAGTTCATCGGCTCCATCGGGCTATGCGAGATGAATGGACATTCGTAGGTCGCCTCAATCACCTTAGCTGCCTCGGAGATTGCCTTCGCAAAATCACCATCTTTACGTTGAACAGTTGCCTTATCCGATTTCATCCCGGCCTCAAACCAGGCTTGATGTGTATCGTTGCTCTCTAAGGCAGACTCCGACGTATAGGAACAAGTTAAATTTTGACGCGCTTGTAGAATTTCATACGTACTCGTACCCACAATCGCCACCTTATTTTTAAAGGAAACCACATCAATGATTCCGGGCATTTTCTTCACATCATCCGCCGAAAAGGACTTCAACGTCGCCCCAAATGGAGGACGGACAATCTGAGCGAACACCATTCCGGGCTTCCGAATATCCAATCCAAAAACTGGCTTACCGGTTACAATGGAACGATTATCCACCCCACGAACCCGTGTTCCAATAATCTTATAATCCTTGCGATCCTTAAAGGTGACCGTCGCGGGAACCGGTAATTTCGCTGCTTCTTCAGCCAAAGAGCCGTAAGATGCCTTTTGCCCAGCAGGCCCAAGCACAAATCCTTTGGAGGTTTTGCAAGTGGATACATCCACATTCCATTGCTTAGCCGCCGCCTGCATCATCATCTGACGCACACTCGCTCCTGCCTTGCGTAAACGCTCCCAGGAATGTTTCAATGCTCCTGAACCACCCGTCAATTGACGCTCGAAATTCTGCGTATCTAAATTAGCCTGCAGCACTTCCACCTGACTCCAATCCACATCCAATTCCTCCGCCACTACGACTGGAAAAGCAGTCTTAATTCCCTGGCCAATCTCTGGATTCGGCGAATACAAACGAATTTTTCCCAAGGAATCAATGCTCAAAAAGGCATTGAAACGACCCGGTTCGCTGGCAATAGCCATCGTAGACCCCTTCGATTCAAACCAATCAAAGCCTAGCGTAAATACGCTTGTAAATAGCGCTGTCTGTTGTATGAAATTTCTCCGTGTCGTTTTCATTTCTTGGTCTTTTTAGAGGCTAATAAAACGGCTTCTTGGATGCGGTGGTAGGTGCCGCACCGACAAATATTTCCGGCCATACCATCGACAACATCTTGTTTCGTTGGCTTCGGATTCTTCTTCAACAATGCTGCGGCAGTCATGATTTGACCCGCCTGACAGTAGCCACATTGAGGCACATCCAATTCATCCCAAGCTTGTTGGACCGGATGATTTCCTGCCGGATCCAACCCCTCAATCGTGGTAATCTGCGCATTAGCAACCGCAGAGATAGGCAATACACAAGACCTTGTCGCCTCGCCATTTACCCAAACGGTACAGGCACCACATTGCGCGATACCACAACCGTATTTGGTACCCAATAATCCGACATGATCCCGAAGTGCCCACAAAAGTGGCGTGTTCGGATCGATATCCAAGCTGACTTTTTTTCGATTAATCGTCAATGTGATTGCCATGGCCTATTTTTTCTTTTTGATAATTTCCTTGATACGTAGGTTCCTAAACTTTAAAGGCGAACCATGTCCTAAAAACCCAATATGTCCCGATTTGTTTAACAAACCTGGATGTTCTTTATGATCCGGCGTTCCGTTTTTCGTCGCCTGAACTAGATCTCCATCCGTAATCACTTCCCCATTCAATATCACCTTGATGTGATTCCCTTCGGCAATTACCTCTTCCTCATTCCATTCGCCCACCGGTTTCAAGAAACCTTGTTTCGCCGGAATAATTCCATAAACGGAACCGTGGTATTGATAAGGTTGTAATTTGGCATACATCGGCGAGGTATTATCCAATATCTGTAATTCCATGCCCACATAAGCGGCATCACCCTCCAAAGGCGTACGAATGCCTAGACCATTGTTGGCCCCCGGGGTCAACTGAAACTCAATCTTCATGTGGAAATCACTGTATTCCTTTTTGGTATACAAATTACCCTTGCCTCCCCTTTTCGGGTCCACCACCAATTCTCCATTCAACGGATAATAATCTGTTGTATTTCCCGTCCAATCAAATAATGATGAACCATCAAACATCGGCTCAAAACCTACTTCCTCAGGCTTATAGGCTGCTTGTGGCGTTAATTCCTTCACGTAAATATTTCGGTAAACAATGTGATTTCCATGCGCCTGCAACTCGATGGCATCCTTAATGAAAATCGGAAGTTTACGATCCCAATAATTCTCCAAAATCACGTTATCCACAACCTGCTCCCCATTCAAATAAACGGAAACACGCTCTCCACGCATCGTAATGCGGAAGGTATTCCACTCCCCAACTGGATTATCCGCAACCTTGCTTGGGTTTTTGGGATTGATTTGATTGTTGTACAAACCACCTGAACCTACTTGGGCACCCACATTTGTTCGAGCAATATCCCAAATCTGCACTTGCGGAGAACCGCGCAAATAAATACCCGCATCCCCATCCTTTTCGATTTTCCAATCGATGTACATATCAAAATCTTGGTAATCTTTAGCCGAACATAGATTATCGCCATGCCCCGTGAAATGCAATTCCTCGCCCTGGGCAATCCATCCTTTTTGCATAATCGAATCCGCCTTGACTTGTTTCATGGCTAAGGTATCTGCCGACATCTTCCGACGCTTCACCGGATTATCCACCAAGCCCTTCCATCCACGCAAATCGATTCCATTGTACATCGTATAAAACCCGCGACCTGGATTGCTTTTCATCACCTGATCCCGAATCGCCGCATCACTAATCTGCCACTGATTTTCCAACGCCCATTCCTTCGTCATGATACCTTGAAAATCTGGATTCGCTACATAAAGTGCCGCTAATGCATCCACTGCGATTTGCTTGACGTTGGGTTCTTTTAAGCCTAGGTAGAGCGTGCGCATGGCCGACAAAGAATTACACTTCGCTAAACCTCGGTAAATTTGCTCACGCGTATCCATGTTTTGCGTTAAATTCAAGGCATTGCGGTAACGCAAAACCTGTTGGTCCACATTCGCAAATGCCCTTCCATTAACCCGAACAAATGCCCGTAACGCATCTTCATCTTTTTTGTTTTGAGCCAAAGCATATAACCAATCCAAATTCGCCACTTCCTGCACGAAAGGGATCCAATTGGCCTTTTGTTTAGCCGACAAAGCAAATGCGGTAATATTCGAATTCCGCGTTCCATCCAATTTGATTAATTGGGTCATGCACGTTTGCAAGGCTTTTACCTCTGAAGCAGCACTAGCAACGGATAACTTTTCAGCGATCAAATCAAAGTCTTTTAGCTCCACCCATTTGGAAAGATTTTCAAAACCTGCCGCTCTTTCTGGATAGTTGGACTGCACCGATCGCCAAACAAGAGTCTTTACTTCAGGCCATTGCCGACCGCTTCCATAAGTTAATAAAACGGTTTTTTGAGCGAGCGTCGACTTATCAAAACCCGTGAGCTTTGACTTCATAAAATCATTCGCCGAAAGACTCAAGCTCAAATCCGCAATTTTCTGAGCGTCTACTTTGCTATCTAACAAATCCCAAACCGCGGGCAAGCCTTTCGCTCCCTGAATCTGTAATTGGGAAATAATCTGCTCCGTTTTGAAGCCGGAGTTCTGAATCAATGGCAAGGCCCAAGTAGCCTTGTAGGCGCCCACCGCCTTCACAAAGGCTTGTTGGTGCGCCGCATCCCAGCCTTTCAACACAATCCCCACGCGCGGTTTCGCCATTAAATGCTTCAAGATAAATTCCCTAACCTGCGGTTTAGACTTGGCATATTGTTCCAACAGGATTCGCTCATCTTGCTTGGCAATAAATCCAATGATTTGAATTTGTGTCGCCTCGGGTAAATCTGATCGTAAAAAGGCCCTTAGGTCCGAGACATTTTTCGAAATAGCCAATACATACGCCTCCGTGGCTTGGGTTGGCTCATAGACTCCTTTGCTCGCGATTGCCGCGGCTACTAATGCTGGCGTTACGCCTTGGGTACGAAATTGGAGTTGCTGCTCGCGGGAGGATTGTGCGAGGGCTTGCCAACTAACAAATAAAAGGACTAAATATTTCATATCGTTTAGAGAATATAAGGTGCACGCATCGGTTGATTAATCAGGCTATTCGCCTCAGGATCGCCAATAAATTCTTGCTTTACTGGATCAAACTTCAAATTGCGGTGCAAACGCATCGCAATCAAACCCATGTTGATGAGTGTACAAGAACGATGTCCATTCTCCTCATTCAGGGCAAATTGCGTCCGATTTTTCACCGAATCCACGAAATCAATTTGTTGGGCCGGCGGCTCTGGAAACTCAG
The DNA here is from genome assembly GCA_046073805.1 of Aquirufa sp. Taxonomy (GTDB): domain Bacteria; phylum Bacteroidota; class Bacteroidia; order Cytophagales; family Spirosomataceae; genus Aquirufa. The sequence goes on along the minus strand of JBJTMZ010000261.1, from coordinate 382 downwards.
CAAGCTTACGCTCCAAATCAGGTATATCCGATTTAAAATTACGGTATAGTTTTCCTTTGGGTCCTTCGATATAAGCAACCTTTTCGTCTTTGGCTTCGCCGTCTAAAACGATTTGGCAGCCATCCGCATAGGTGTAGGTAATTCGATTGAAAATACCCACCGCATCTTTGTCTTGAACGGGTGCATCCACTTCGACATAGACAGGGCTTTCATTATCCTTGCCCAGCATGTATTGAATAGGATCCATGTAATGTTGGCCCATATCCCCCAAAGCACCCCCATCGTAATCCCAGTAACCGCGGAAGGTTTGATGGGTCCGGTGGACGTTGTAGGGTTTATAAGGAGCAGGCCCTAACCAAGCATCGTAATCCAATTCCGGTGG
>JBJTMZ010000260.1:0-14986 GCA_046073805.1 Aquirufa sp. | reverse complement strand
CAAGGAAAAGGTGAATTGTTGATCATGGAACCGAAAGGTGATTTACAGCACTTAGAATTTAAAATTCCATCACGCGGATTAATTGGTTTACGTTCTAAAGTATTGACAGCAACTTACGGAGAAGCAATTATGGCTCACCGTTTCATTGCTTATGAGCCATTTAAAGGCCCTATTCCAGGCCGTATCAATGGATCGTTAATCTCGATGAATACCGGCCCTGCGATTCCTTACGCGATTGATAAATTACAAGACAGAGGGGTGTTCTTCATCGATCCAGGTGAAGAAGTGTACACAGGAATGGTTGTAGGTGAGCACAATCGCCAAAACGACATCGAAGTGAACCTTCAAGCATCTAAGCAATTAACGAATATGCGTGCTTCAGGTACCGATTCGAATACCAAAATTGCGCCTAAATTAAACTTCTCATTAGAAGAGTGTATGGAATTTATCCAAAAGGATGAGTACTTAGAAATCACTCCAAAATCCCTACGTATGCGTAAGATCTTCTTGGATCCCAACGAGCGTAAGCGTAACGAGAAGAAACCTAGCTAATATCCTAGGCTGTCCAAAAGGGCAGCCTTTTTTTATGGAAAATGCACAGCGGGTTGTTGGGATAAATAAACCACATTCCGCGGCCAAAACTCCCGCAGCTTATTCAATCGATAGGCAGACGGCTTTCGAATAAAATACCAGGTAGAACGCTGCCAAGATTTCAGAAAGCGAGGATCTCTTAAATCAATTTTAGCGGATAGAATTAAATGAGATTTCGGCGCATGCGTTTTATTTATGCTTGGATTTGTTAGATAGACGAATTCGTTGCCGTGGTAATGCCAACTAAAACACCCCTCCGGCCAAGCATGCCTGGACGAATCTACCACTTGCTGTGCCGCCCACCATCCTGATACATTCGCCTGCAACCAAGCAGGGGTTGTATGACCATAATAGCGCCCTTTAAAGCCATCGACAGTCAAAAAAATCGCTTGCCCATCCATCGAAGTTAGATAGGCCTCCTGCTTCAATGACTCCTGAAATCGGTAAATTAAGGTTAGCCCAATTAATAGGATTGCGCTATATAAAAAGTGAACAGATCGATGGGCCCACCAATACCAAAATAATCCCAAGCAAATATAAATTATAGCTACTTCCTGAATCCTCACTCTCAGAAATGGGATAACGGTCATAAAATGATTAGTCGTTGCAAACATGAGACCATGTAGTAACTCAAAACTAAACAAGAGCAAACTACCCAGCGAGGCCACGATACCGGTAGGAGCTAAGATGAGATACAAAAAACCGAGACTGAGCGTGATGCTAGAGAACAGCACGAGAATAGGGTTCAATAGAAAGAAATAGAAAGGATTCGGAAATTGATGAAAGTAATGAATGATTAATGGGGCAGATAAAATCTGTGCACTGATGGCCACACAGGTCAATTCCCAAATTTGCCTGAAAAGCCAAAACCGTGATGTCCACATTCCCAGGAGGCGCTTTTGAAACAAAATCAGCCCGAGAACCGCGGTAAAGGATAACTGAAAACCTACTTGAAAGAAGTCGTTTGGCTGAAAGAATAAAAGTACGAAACAGGCGAATGCCCAACTGTTCAATGGGTTTAAACGCAGTCGGAAAACCTGCCCCAAAAGCATCACGGAAAACATCCAAGCCGAGCGAAGGACAGGAGCCGAAAATCCCGTCATGGCAGCGTAAGACCAAAGAATGATTAGCATGAGGGCGAAAAATACTCCCCCACCCCAAAGACGGAATTTTCGAATAAATCCGAGCAAGAATTGGAGGCCGAGATACAATAGACCAACGTGCATGCCGGAAACCGAAAGGATATGAATAGCTCCAAGGGAGGCATAGGATTGTCGGGTCTCGAAATCTAAGCTATTCCCGATGCCTAAAAACATGGCATCCGCAACTTGTCGGTGAACACCAGCAGGTAAGGCTTCGTGTAAATATCGGGCAGCTCGGTTTCTTAATACGTTAAAAAACGATTCCTCCAGATGAGCATCCTGTAAGAGAATGAGCTTATCCGGTCGTAAAAAATTGGAATAAAATACGCCTTGGGAAGCATAATAGGAAGGCCAGTCAAAAGCCTCCGGTAAAACGGGAGGCCGTATCGCTTGTAATTGATCCAACACAAGGAAGCGCTGACCTGGACGCAAAGTGGGGCCATCGAGAGGTACAAAAAGCATGGATTGGGTCCTATAGGGAAACCAGCCATTTCTAGTTCGGATCGCAAGGACATCCACAATGGTCCGATTCGAGCGAGGGCCTTGAATGGGGGTTTGATTGATACGAACTGCGAAGGCGTCATGTGCTGCATTGATTTGTCTCTCGGAAGGAGTCTGTTGGGCCGTACGAACAAAAGCCAGCCCGACGATCAAACAAGGAACCACCGACCGCCATCGCCATTCTAAAAGAATTAAAGGGACGAATAAAATAAAGCTTACATGCTCATGAATCAGAATGCCGAGCACCCAGAGGATTAAAATTCGTAGAAAGGGGAAAGGGCTAAAAAAGGAAAACACGATCTAGGCGAAAAGGCCTAAATGTAGAATTTTTTTGCTTGGATTAAGGCTTCTACGCTATCAGGAACTAGATATTTTATGGATTGCCCTTGCTGAATACATTGACGAATATAGGTCGCCGAAATTTGTAATAATGGCGCCTCAATGCGTGTAACTTGCGGATGTTGCCATAAATCACTTGTATCTTGTCCACCACGGGGATAGACATAGAGTCCAAAATAATCAAGAATCTTATCGAAATTCTTCCAACTTTTAAACTGTTCCAAGTTGTCGGCTCCCAGAATAAGTTTAAACGAATAATCTGGAAATTTCTCGGAAAGGTGTGTGAGGGTATTTATCGTATAGGATGGTTTCGAGAGGTGAAATTCGATATCCGAGCTTTTGAAATGATAATTATCTGAGATAGCTCTTTCGACTAAATCGAGACGGTCGAATTCATGCAACAGCGTTTTACTCTTTTTATGGGGGTTTTGCGGCGAGACGACAAACCAAATTTGATCGACATCGGTTTGATTGAGAACGGCTTGCGCAATAATCAGGTGGCCATGATGAATGGGATTAAATGATCCAAAAAACAGGCCTATTTTCATGACTATTGAGTGAATGAATCAAATAATTCTTGCGCTTCTTGAACGGCATCGTCTAGTTTGTCATTGACTAATATGACATCAAATTTATCTTGAAATGACCATTCAAACTTCATTTTAAAGATGCGCTTTGAAAGGGATTCTTCGGTTTCCGTACCTCGAGCTCGTAGACGATCTTCGAGCATTTCTAAGGTAGGCACTTTGACAAATACAGCTAAGGCACGCTCTTTGTAATAGTTTTTTAGGGCTAGCCCTCCCTTTACATCAACATCGAAAATCACGTGTTTCCCGGAAGCCCATATCCGCTCAATTTCGGACTTAAGCGTTCCGTAATAGGCCCCTGGATAGACTTCTTCCCATTCTACGAAAGCATCCTCTTCGATTTTTTGACGAAACTCGTCGGGCGTCATGAAATAATAATCTTGCCCATTCGCCTCGGAGCGACCACGTTTATCGCGCGTACAAGCGGAAATTGAAAAGCCTAAATTGGCGTTATTGGCCAAAAGTTGCTTAACGATGGTGGTCTTGCCTGATCCCGATGGAGCTGAAAAAATAATGAGTTTGCCTTCCAATTGCTACGGATTTAATTAGCTAGCAAAATAACGGAATAAGAATGGAAATAAGGATTAAAACAACAAAAAATTTTGACTTGATTCGAGCAAACAAATCCTGAGGACATTTACTGGAACAGTTCGATTTGATGGCTTTCCGTAGGGATTGCTCAAGTTCGTAACCTTCCTGACAGGGTAGACATTGATCTTTATTGGCCAAAAAATTGGCTTCTTCTTCAGGCGTTGCCTCGCGATCAAGAATACGCTGAATTAACTTTAAACAATCGGAATGATGGGTACAGGTCTTTTTCATTTTAGGGCAGGCGTGTCAGGCGCTGGTTTAGTAACAACTAGGAGAATCAAAAAAGTTCATTTTTAACCAATGACAGATTGTCAGTGATAACCTTTACTTTTTGCATAATTCGCAAGGTTCTCCTTTAATATGGCACGAGCACGGTGCAGACGAGACCGAACCGTACCGATTGGGATATTTAGAATTCGAGCCATTTCCTCATAACTAAACTCCTCCAAATCGCACAAAATAATAATCATTCGAAAATCAACCGGCAAGGCTTGAATCGCAGCCGTAATCTCGTCTCCCAGCATTTCGTTCACCGTTTCTGCTTGAAGGTCGGCATGCGAGGCAGGCTCATGATCTTCATCCCCGGAAAATGATTGTTCCACCCATTCAAACTCAACTTTCGAGGGTCCGCGTGATTTTTTTCGGTAATCGTTGATGAAGTTATTTTTGAGAATCCGGAATAACCAAGCCTTCGCATAGGTTCCAGGTTCAAACGAGGATATAAATCGATAGGCCTTCATACAGGTGTCTTGGACCAAATCTTGTGCATCATCTTCGTCATTCGTTAGGCGAAAGGCAAAGTTGTACATCGCATCCAAATGCGGCATAAATTCCTTTTCAAATAGCGCACGAGCCTCAGGCTCTGACATGGCTATTGTTTGGGTAGGTGTTGCCATGGGTAGGCATTAAGTACATTTTAAACATGTACATGCCTGACCCTGCAAATCAAAGGCCAATAAAGATAATTGAAAAAGTCTGCCAAAAAGACCTATTGTGGTCGATTGAAAAATTCGAGAATCCCAAAAACCGCCATTCCCAATAAAGTAGATGAAAAAGTCTTCAATAAACTAATTCCCAACAAGCTCCAATCGCTGGCTTCTAAGACAAATAAGAGCAGGTGATGACTTAGTAGCATCAGAAAAACATAAGAAAAAAACCAAAGCCACTTCATCTCGTGAAGCGAAATACTTGATCGCTCATCATAGCCATTGGCTGGCGTTAAAATTCGAAAAAACAAAGGCCGTAACCACGCAACCAAAACACAAGCAAATGCGTGTATGCCATGGGTATTGTAAAAAATGTCAATCAGCCAGCCAACCGCCATGGCGCCAAGCAAAAATAGTAAGGGATTAACTTTCATTGGCGCCTTGACTAGAAACCAAGTATATATAAAGCAGAAAGCCACATTGGCAATCGCGATATCCCGCAAAAACATAACCTGAATCGCGATGGATAGCAAGACAGCAAAAAACCACTTATAATTGAATGAAACGGTCATGGCTTACTCAATTTTAGGTTTAGATGCTTCTAAGCTAGCCTGCTGACTTGCTAGACGATTTTTGATGACATAAACGTATTTCAACGTGGCGTATTGCGTAAACAACATTACTTTGATATCATGAAAAGTATCATCTTTTTCCACACCCACTTTGGCAACAATCCCAATTGGGATATTAGGAGGAAAAACCGCATTATAATCTGATGTGACGACCGTATCACCTTTGACGACCTTTTTGTATTTGGAAACATCCATAAGATCGGCCACCTCACTTTGATATCCAGGCCATTTGATATATCCCAACTCACCGCTTCGCTTTAATTTGGCAGAAACCGAGTTACTCGTGTGTAATACAGACACAATCAAAGAAAGATTATCCGTACAAGACATCACTTTACCCACAATTCCGGTCGAGGAAATGACAGCCATACCGGGCTGAATCCCATCGACGCGGCCCTTATCAATCGTCAAGAAGTTCTGTGACATTTCAGTGGACTGATCGATAACCCGAGCTGCAACAGCCTGATATCGATTCAGCATCGCTTCACTGACAAAATAGGGTAATTTAGATTCAGGCTGTTGCTGACTTTTCAAACGAAATAGCTCTGAACGTAATTTCGCATTCTCCTGAGCAAGCGTTTCATTTACTACCCGTAATTGATGATAGCTCTTAACCTCTCTTGTCGTAGCTAAAACAGACGCCGCCCACTGATTCGTGGTGTTAAAATAAACGGTATGTTGGTAGGAATTATATTTGAAAACAGACCATACATTGACCAACTCAAGCAACAATAGCAAAAGGATAACCTTTTGACGCGCTAAAAATTGGAACAATTGGAACATCTGCTAATCGTTGAATGAAGCCTAGGTAATCAATACGGGTTTGTATTTTTCAAGATTCTTTAAAATCTCGCCCGTTCCACGAACAACGGCCTTCAAAGGATCGTCAGCCACGTGAACTTTTAATTGCGTCTTCTTTTCAATACGCTTATCCAAACCATGTAACATCGCACCACCACCTGCTAGATGAATTCCATTGTGGAAAATATCACCTGAAAGCTCCGCCGGAGCACGCTGCAAAGTCTCCATTATCGCTACCTCAATTTTAGTAATCGAGCTATCTAGCGCATATGCGATTTCTGAATAATTTATCAAGATTTCTTTCGGGATACCTGTCATTTGATCACGTCCACGAATCTCAAAATCCGCTGGAGGATTCTCTAACTCAGGTAAAGCTGCACCAACCTGGATTTTAATCTGTTCTGCCGAGCGCTCACCAATGACCAATTTGTGCTCACGCAACAAATAATCTTTGATATCGCGGGTAAATTCATCCCCCGCTACGCGTATTGAATTTTCAACAACAATACCGCTCAAGGAAATAATAGCTACCTCGGTCGTACCACCTCCAATATCCACGACCAACGAGCCGTTTGGTTGCTCAATGTCTATCCCAATACCAATCGCTGCCGCAATTGGCTCATGTACCATGTAAACCTCACGGGCTCCCGCATGCTCCGCCGAATCCTTTACCGCACGTTTCTCAACCTCCGTAATACCTGATGGGATACAGATAACCATGCGCAAAGCTGGAGAGAAAAATGAATTACCACGATCCAACATCTTTATCAACCCACGTAGCATTAACTCAGCTGCCGTAAAGTCTGCAATTACGCCGTCCTTCAACGGTCGGATCGTTTTGATATTATCATTTGTTTTTTCGTGCATCATCATCGCCTGACGACCCACCGCTAGTACCTTATTCGTGTTCCGATCTAAGGCGATAATTGATGGCTCATCAACTACGACTTGATTTTTGTGTATGATAAGGGTATTCGCTGTACCCAAATCAATCGCGATGTCCTTGGTAAGGAAATTAAATAGACCCATGGTGTTTCTTATTGGGGGAATTACAAAGCCATTTATGCTTTAAGAAACAAATTTACAGATAAAAAATGACCTAATTATTTATTTTATATCAATTTTCTACTTGCCCTAAAAATAATTATAAAAAACAGAATAGCACAGAAAATTATTCCACCGACACCCCGTCAGCGGGAATTATAGGTATATTACAATTAACAAGTGATAAAATATTTTTCAAATAGGGCAAAAATTATATCGAAATAATTTGGAATTATTATCTGATTTATTAGTTTTGTCCAAATTAATAAGACAAAAAGGTGTTTGTCGGTGGATAATCAGCAATAAAATGGAAGATTACAACAAGATCATTGAGTCCCTCGGGGTTAAATTCATCAAAGCACGTAACATAAGAATATTACAACCTATACGAATCAAGAATTACTACGATGTAGAAAATTCCCTCTTGATTTTGTACAAAGGAGAAGTTTCTTTTGGCGAAGAAGACACCCCTGTTGAGGAAGGCGACATGCTTTTCATCCCTGGCGGAAAAATGGTCAGCGTAACCTACGGAAACGCTGAAAAGCCAAAAGCGGTCAACAACGAGGAATTCATGACGCACCGCGAGTTGTATTTCGACTTGAATATGGAACCTCAAAATATCGGAACGCACGAGAATTCGTTCGGAATGGTAGCGTTTGAGGCAAAAGTGTTCGATTCCGTAAACTTCTTTACCTCCCTAGATATTCCTCCCTTCCTCATTAAGAAGGACGATAAATTGGCACAAACCATCAAAGAAATTTTGTTGGAAGATATGTCTGACGATATCGGCAAAGGACGTATCATCAAAATCAAAACAGAAGAGATTGTTATCGAAGTAATTCGCTACATCATTCAAAATCGTTTATTTGTTGAACAACTTGCAACAAATTCTACCTACTTTAAAGATCCTCGTTTGATCGATATCTTTGCTTACATCAAAGATCATATCGGTGGCGATTTATCCAACAAGGTATTGGCAAATGTGGCAAACGTATCCGAAGATTACGTAGGTCAGTATTTCAAAATGTTAACGGGTATCAATCCTCAGGATTATATTGAATACCAACGTATGGAAGCAGCCGTAGGTCTACTTCGTACCACGAAGAAATCAATTCGCGCAATTGGTTCCGAAGTGGGCTACAAAGACACCGCCTATTTCTGCCGCCGCTTCAAAATGATGTTCGGTATTCCAGCAGGAAAAATGAGACGCCGTGAATCCTTGATGAACATCTAATCGATTCGCTTAATCATAAAAAAGGCCCGATTCGCATCGGGCCTTTTCTTTTGTTATTACAACAAGTATTTCAATTTGACCAATTCTCTTTCTGTCAAATATCTCCAACTGCCACGAGGCAAATCTTTCTTCGTTAAACCGGCAAAGGTTGTCCGATCCAGTTTAGTCACCTCATAGCCTAAATGTTCAAAAATACGACGAACGATACGGTTCTTGCCCGAGTGAATTTTCACCCCGATGACATAGCCATCCGGCGTAACCTTAGCCAAATCATCTACTTTGATTTCCCCATCTTCCAATTGTAACCCGGCTTGAATCTTCTCGAAATCCTCATCGGTTAATGGTTTATTCAATTCTGCTTGGTAAATCTTCTCAACCTCATTTGAAGGGTGTGTCAATTTATCAGCGAGTTCGCCATCGTTTGTCAACAAAAGCAAACCTGTTGTATTGCGATCTAGACGACCTACCGGGTAAATACGTGCATCACCTGCATTCTTCACCAATTCCATCACGGTCTTACGATCATTGGGATCTTCCGTGGTTGTCAAAAAGTCTTTGGGTTTATTCAATAGTACATAAGCAGGTTTCTCACGATTCAAGCGTCTATTGCCATATTTCACAACATCCGTTGGCCCAACTTGATAACCCATTTCGGTAATTACTTTGTTGTTCACCTTAATTTCTCCTGCTTCGATCAACTTATCCGCGTCACGACGCGAACAAATACCCGCATTGGCAATAAAGCGATTCAAACGAACCTCATCTCCGCGGCGCTCAGTTTGTGCAATTTTTTTCTGGATCTTGGCTGGAGCATTCTCCTTGTAGCGATCTAGTTTATACTGCGGCGTAAATGCAGGTGCTTGATCGTGACGATTCCGACTTTTAAAGGTATCTCGCTTGGAGAATTTCGCTGGTCGGCCACGGTCATCTTCCCGTGGCGTAAACTTACGTTCCTCACGAGGCTCAAAATTGCGTGGTGATTCTTCCCGGGGAGGACGAGGCGTAAAATCGCCTCCTGTACGTCTGAATGGAGCTTTGTTCACTTCGCCATCGAATGACTCCCGGGGTGTAAATGGCCGACGCTCTCCGACTTCACGCGGTGCGCGAGGTGTGTAAGGACGATCTCCTGAACCTTCCCGATTGTACGGACGGCGCTCACCACCTTCACGCGGTGCACGAGGTGTGTAAGGACGATCACTCGATCCCTCCCTATTATACGGACGGCGCTCTCCACCTTCACGCGGTGCACGAGGTGTGTAAGGACGATCTCCAGAACCTTCCCGATTATACGGACGGCGCTCACCATCCTCGCGCGGTGCACGAGGCGTGTAAGGTCTATCCCCCGAAAATTCGCGTTTGGGGCCTGATGAACGATCACTAAAATTTCTTGCTGTGGAACGACCTCCGGTTGCGTTACGCGGAGCGTCTGAACGACGATTGTCGTCTTTCTGAATTCTTTTTCTCATAAAATATGCAACATCACTGCTGGATTTGGCAAGGATTTATTTCCTTGACTGATAGATAATTTATGCAAAGGTACATCAAAAAACCGAGCATAGCTTATTACATTTGAAAGTTCTTACAAGTCCAAGCCCGTGAAACCAACACATATCAGCCTATTTTCTACATTTTTTCTTGTGTTATTGGCCGTTATTGGATGTAATCCAGAACGCCAAACAAGCAAAAAAAGCCTTAAATATTTTGAACGTGGAGAATATGAATTGGTCATTCAAACGCTCAAACCGCAGGTAGAAAAGAATATCCCGGGCGACAAAAGTGCTTACTGGGTCGCAGAGTCTTACCGACTCTCCAATCGAATTGGCCTGGCACTACCCTATTATCAAAAAGCAAACCAAATTGGCATAGACGACCCTTTGATCACTTACCACATGGCTTTGTCAGCCAAGTCAATAGGAAACTATGAACTTTGCAAAACACTTTTAAGCAAATTCCTCCAATCCAAACCCAACCGATTCTATCAAATCAAAGCCGAAATCGAGCTCGAAAACCTAGACAAAATTCCTGGCTTGCTAAAAAGCAAAAGTTCGGTAGCCCTATTCCCGTTGATGGGTAATACCTCTAAAACAGAATTTGCCGCGCAGAAAATTGGGAATGAATTGCTTTTCACCAGTTCCAGCAAACCCCTCATTTACAAAAACAATGGTCTCCCGTTTTTAGGGCTATATAGCGCCCCGCTTTTAAAGGAGAACGAAATCAGCACGCCCAAATTATTTAGCCCCCAACTCTATCAAGAAAATGCAAACGACGGAACTCCAGCCATCTCACATGATGGAAATACGCTCGTATTTGCACGCGGAAACACCGGAAAAAGCAAGGACCCGTCACCGGATGTCGACCTCTATATATCGAAGAAAAATGGCAATTCATGGTCTGAGCCAGCATTGCTCGCCATATCTGATTCTTTAGCCTGGGATGGCAGCCCCTGTTTTTCGGCCGATGACCGCACCTTATACTTCAGCTCAAATCGTCGAGGCGGAAAAGGAGGGCTTGATTTATACCGAGTTCCGATCGACAACAGTGGCCGATTTGGAAGACCCATCAATTTAGGTTCTGTCATCAATACGCCCGGCGATGAAATTTTCCCTTTTGTCAGCGAAAACGGGAAATTGTATTTCTCATCCGACGGACATCCCAGCATTGGCGGGCTTGATTTGTATGTGGCCAGTCGGAATGAGAACGAAATCGTAGTCGAACATTTAGGCTCCCCACTGAATTCCATTGGTGATGATTTTGCTTTACACATGTCGGACCCCCTCTCTGGCTATATCAGTTCTAATCGTCCAGGTGGACAAGGCGACGACGACATCTACTACTTTAAGTCGAGCGGACAAGATGAACATTGGTGGACCGATGATACCACGAGCACAAAATCAGCAGAACCCCTTAAATCCGTGAACTACGCATTAGGCGTTCAAGTTGTACAACCGGATGGAAAAGCGCTTTCGAACGTTCAAATAAGTGTTCGTCGTAACAATGAGCCAAGTGAGGCTCTTACAAGTGATAAAAATGGCCGAATCGAAACCATTGCGTTAAATCCAGGCGATGAAATCAATTTCAAATGTGAAAAAGATGGATTTATTTCCGCGCGCTCAAGCTTCTCGATGGAGGGTCGTGAAATTCCGCAGGCTCTACTGAAAAAAGCGGTAACCGATACAACCTTCCAGGTTAAAATTGTCATGGACCAACCGGAAATAGGAAAAGAAATCAGCCAATTCTATCAATTGAATTCAATCTATTACGATTTGGATAAGGCGGATATTCGTCCGGATGCTGCGGTGGAATTAGATAAGATTGTCAACTTCCTTCAGGATAATCCGCAAGTAAATCTTGAACTCGGCGCACACACGGATTCGAGAGCAACAGCTATTTACAATCAAAAACTTTCACAACGTCGGGCCGAATCGGCTGTGAAATACATCCTACAACGAGGCATTTCGAAAGATCGAATTAAGCCGAAGGGGTATGGAGAGAGTCAATTAATCAACGAATGCGCTGACGGCGTAGATTGTCCGGAGGAGATGCACCAACAAAACCGTCGGACCGAGTTTAAAATCATTCAAATAAAGCAAGATTAACATGGGAAGCTACCTACTAGTCAACGGACACCTGGTAAACGAGGGAACAATCACCCCCGCTGACCTTCGGATACAAAATGGGCGGATTGCCAAGATAGCCTCTAGCCTAAGTCCGGAAGGAAATGAGCAGGTCATTGACTTACAAGGAAAACATATTTTTCCAGGAATGATTGATGATCAAGTGCATTTCCGCGAGCCGGGATTAACCCATAAGGCAACGATTGCCAGCGAGGCGCGCGCCGCAGTAGCTGGAGGGGTAACTTCGTTTATGGAAATGCCTAATACGGTACCCAATGCCTTGACGCAAGAATTACTTTCCGACAAATACCACATCGCACACGAAAGTTCGTTGGCAAATTATTCCTTTTTCATGGGTGCTGCTAATGATAATTTGGAAGAGGTGCTGAAGACCAATAAACGAAACGTTTGTGGGATAAAAATATTCATGGGATCCAGTACAGGAAACATGTTGGTGGACAATACAAAAACCCTTGAAACACTATTTAGCTCCAGCGAATTATTAATTGCAACGCATTGTGAGGATGAAGCGACCGTGAGAGCCCGACTGGAATTATTCCGGGAAAAATATCCCACGGAGGATGCTCCGGCATATATTCATCCATTAATTCGAAACGAAGAAGCATGTTATCTATCATCATCTATGGCGGTAGAATTAGCAAAAAAATCAAATACCCGACTTCACATCTTGCACATCAGTACGGAAGAAGAATTGGCTTTATTTGAAACAGGCAAAGCGGTCAAGGATAAGCGAATCACCGCAGAAGCATGCGTGCATCATCTATGGTTTGAGGCATCCAGCTATGAAACATTAGGGAATCAAATAAAATGCAATCCTGCCATCAAAGATGCTAGACATCGCGCAGCCATCCGGCAAGCATTACAGACCGGTGCCATTGATATCATCGCAACGGATCATGCTCCACATACGTGGGAAGAGAAACAGCAAGGCTATTGGAAGTCACCCTCGGGATTACCTTTGGTTCAACACCCGCTATTGATGCTCTTGGAAATGAGTCAAGAAGGGGTGCTAAGCCTAACGCAAATCGCTGAAAAAACGGCCCACCACGTGGCGGATTGTTTTCAAATCGAAGATCGTGGTTACATCCGTGAAGGCTATTGGGCTGACTTAGCTATCGTTGATTTAGAAGGCAAACAACGGGTTACAAAAGATTCGTTGCAATACCAATGCGCTTGGTCACCACTTGAAGGACATCAGTTTCCCGCAAGCATAACGCATACATTTGTTTCAGGACATTTGGCCTATGCGAACGGCGAATTTGATTTCTCTAAAAAAGGGGAGCGTTTGTTGTTCAATCGCTAATTATAAGATATCGTCGAAGAATACTCGCATGTAAAAGCCCAAAGATTGGTTATACAATGACTTGGTATCCGTCGCAATATTCATAAGTCCCGATTGGTAGGTTAGGCCCAATGAAACAAAATTCTGGGAAACAATGCCGATTCCAACTTTGAATCCCAAATCCATCCGGCGAATATCTCGGGAAAAACTCTCCCCCGTGGTAGAAGTCAATACATAGGTACCTCGCTTGGCTGGATTTTCCGAACGGATATCATAACTGGCATTGTCCCATAAACCAATGCCCAAATAAGGACCGCCCCAGATTGAAAAGCCACTGGCATATTCAGAGACCGAACCTAATTTAATTTCAAAATTTGGGCTAACATCCAAATAATTAAGCGAGAAGTTTCTATCCGTGTAAGTGGAATCCGAAAAACTCGTTTTCCCATGAAAACCTTTTTGGGAAAGCGTCAACTCGGGGTTAAAACTAACCCGAGACGTGATTGGATATTGAATACCAAAACCTGCTTCAAAAGCGGGTTTAAAAAAATAAGTTTCCCCAGCAACCCCATCTCCACTAAATCGAACCGATTTAGCTTCGAAATGAAATATCTTTTTTGAACGACTTTTTTGACCAAAAGCCATCGAAGCGCATAAACAAATACACAAAAAAGGGAGAACAAAGTGTTTGACCATAGGGGTATTCTTTGAAAATATCAGCAATTTTAACCCATATTTGTGGAAACACCAACAAATTTTATCGATCTGACGCGATTTATGGCAATTAGCGCTACCAACCTGCTCCCCTATTTCCATGTAGATGGCACCGAAGCTGGTCTCGATGAGGCAGGAAGAGGTTGTTTAGCAGGTCCCGTAGTTGCTGCCGCTGTGATTCTTCCGAAAGACTTTCATGATAAGCTTCTGACCGACTCGAAGCAATTGAATGCCAAGCAACGCCAACAACTTATCGATGTCGTAAAAACCTATGCCATCGATTATGCAATTGCGGAAGTCGATCATGAAACGATTGATCAAATCAACATCTACAAGGCAAGCGTTATGGCTATGCATCGTGCGGTAGACCAATTAAAAACCAAACCCGATCATTTATTGGTCGACGGAAATCGTTTCATTAGCTACCCTTTTATCCAACATACGTGCATCGTCAAAGGTGATTCCAAGTATTTTTCAATCGCCGCTGCCTCCATATTGGCGAAAACCTATCGTGACGAATGGATGAAAAAAGCGGCTATACAGTACCCAGGCTATGGTTGGGAGCGAAATGCAGGTTACCCGACCATTGAACATCGAAGGGCTGTCTTAACTCTTGGGCCCACTGAAATTCACCGAAAAACCTTTCGTGTAGAAATCAAGGAAAAAGACTAAATTAGAGGTCTATACTTATCAAAAATGCGGAGCGTAATCCTATTAACCCTTTTGGTGATTCTTTCGGTTCTACCCGAAAGCCTTTTTGCGCAATTTGATTTGTATAAACCTGAACAGAAAACAAAGATTCAAGAATTTGCGGATGATTTTAGTCGGCAACAATCCATTCGATTTACGCGAAGTCAATCGCTGGCAAAACAACAAGGCATTAAAGTTCTTGACCAAATAGGGAACAAGAAAATCGCCCTTCAACATATCAATGAATTAGGGGAAGCGCTGTACCTAAGCGTAGAGT
>JBJTMZ010000259.1:0-11667 GCA_046073805.1 Aquirufa sp. | reverse complement strand
TTGATGTGCGAAGGAACTTGGTTTCAGCCTGGTGTTTACAACGTGGAGGAATTTAATCCAGATCCATTTATGGAATTGTTAAATGTACACGGTTTACCTTGGAATGAGGAAATTAATGGCGAATTGCCACACGAATATTAGGATGGCTCAATACCCAGAAATTGCATCTCCCGCTTATGTATTAGAGGAGAACTTATTAGTCAATAATTTACAACTCTTGCAACGTGTTCAACGGGAAGCGGGTGTTGAAATTATTTGTGCGTTGAAGGGGTTTTCTTTTTACCATGCGTTTCCCATTGTTAAACAATATTTAGCTGGGGCGACTGCCAGTTCATTGCATGAAGCTCGGCTTGCTTACGAGGAAATGGGGAAGAAGTGTCATGCGTATACACCGGCCTATTTACCGGCTGAGTTTGATGAATTTATGTCCTATGCCAGTCACATGACATTTAATTCCTTGAATCAGGTTCATCAATTTGCATCCAAGGCATCAAGTAAGGGCATCTCTTGTGGTATTCGAATTAATCCCGAATATGCCGAGGTGGAGACCGATATGTATAATCCATGTATCGCTGGTTCTCGCTTAGGAATTCGTCGGCATGATATCGGGGAGTCTTTACCGGAAGGTATTGAAGGCTTGCATTCGCACACCTTATGTGAAAATGATTCATTTGTTCTGGAGCGCACGCTTCAAGTAATTGATGAGAAATTTGGCGATTTAATAACGCAGGTCAAATGGTTAAATTTGGGTGGAGGTCATTTAATTACAAGGGCCGACTACAATGTCGAACACTTAATACAAGTTTTAAAGTCGTTCAAACTTAAGTACCCAAATTTGGCTATTATTTTAGAACCCGGTTCAGCGGTTGGTTGGCAAACCGGTTTCTTGAAATCAACGGTTTTGGATATTGTCCATTCAGCGGGAATTGATGTTGCTATTTTAGATGTATCTTTTGCTGCCCACATGCCAGATACCCTCGAAATGCCTTACAAGCCTCGTATTCGAAATGCTTCAATGGAGCCGGTAGTTGGTAAACCTACTTACCGTTTTGGAGGTATGACTTGCCTCGCAGGTGACTATTACGGGGATTATTCCTTTGAAACACCTTTATCGATTGGGGATGAAATCATTTTTGAAGATATGATTCATTATACGATGGTGAAAACGACGACTTTCAATGGGGTAAACTTACCGGATATCGGGATGATTGATCGGCAAGGGCAGTATCATCGCTTTAAACATTTTGGATACGAATCATTTAAAGATCGATTATAAGTAAAAAGGACTCCGATGGAGTCCTTTTTTGTGGAGAAGATCGGGCTCGAACCGACGACCTCTTGCATGCCATGCAAGCGCTCTAGCCAACTGAGCTACATCCCCAAAATTTAAAAATTAACACGTACGCCAATTCCCCCTTGTAGATTCATGAAAAAGGGATTTGGAAACATTTCCGCATAAAAGCCGATTTCAGAAAAGAAGCTTAAATTGGGTGCGTCGATAGGAAAATATTCAAGTCCGCCGACTGCAGTTCCTCCCATACCTGTCACTCGGTCACGCCCATCGGCTTGATTATTACTTGGTTTATTGGGATACCAATCTCTTGAGTTAATCTGCGGCCCAAAACCATAATAGGTATGTAAATCTGGATTAACAAGTGTAGGATGATGCCAGAGGTATAATGCATTTATGGAATAGCCAATATTTCGGAAGGTACCATCCTGATAATTACGATCGGTGCCCCAAAGTCCACCATAAGTGCCCAAATTTATTTCAATTGCATTTACGCCATTTTCAGAATACTTTCTTGCCATGAAACCGCCTGGCTCTCCCACACGAAAACCCGCTGCCCAGTCTTTTAATTGACCAAATGCCACAGAACTTGTCAGTGTTAAAGCAAAAATGAGCGTTATTTTAGCAATTTGACCTTTCATAGGTAAAACGATTTAATCTTTTCGATTAACAAGGCGTTCTCATTTGGTAAACCTATTGTTATTCGAATACTATTCTCGCACAAAGAAACATTTGACCGGTTTCGTGTAATTACCTTTTCATCAATCAAATAATCAAATAAAGCTTGTGCTTTCTCAAAGTTAACTAATAAAAAGTTGGCTTGGCTAGGGTGTACCTGAATTACTTGAGTAATTTTTGAGAATTCATCAACTAATTTTGATTTCTCTATATTGATCAGATCAATGGATTGTTGGACAAATGACGTATTATTTAATGCTTCAAGCACAATTTCTTGAGTGGCACCTCCGATATTATAGGGAGGCTTGATTTTATTTAAAAGCTTGATAAGTTCGGGATTCGCGTATGCCATTCCCAAACGAAGGGACGCGAGACCATAAGCCTTTGATAATGTTTGTAATACAATTAATTGAGGATATTGATTCAATTCTTGAATGAAACTTGGCTCATCTGAAAAATCAATATAGGCTTCATCTATGATGACAAATCCCGATTGATACTGAGTGAGAATTGCATAAATATCACTCCGATTGAGTTTATTTCCGGTCGGATTATTAGGGGAACAAATGAAAATTATACGGGTGTATTCATTAATTGATTTCAATATGCCGTCAACATCCAATTGATAATCCGTTGTTAAATTAACGCGCTGAATTGCAATGTTGTTAATCGACGCACTCACCTCGTACATGCCGTAAGTAGGAGGGCAGATGATGATATTATGCTTTTGTGCTTCACAGGACATACGCATGACTAAATCAATGGCCTCATCTGAACCGTTTCCTAAAAATATTTGGTCCTCCGAGCAATTTTTAATCTTTGCCAATTTGGACTTAATCGCATGTTGCAAAGGATCTGGATAGCGGTTCCAATTTTTTCCCTCATTACCAGAACCTACAGGGTTTTCATTGGCATCTAAAAAGACACCTTCAGAACCTTCAAATTCATCTCTTGCAGATGAATAGGGTTTTAAATTCCAAATATGCGGTAATATGTAATCCTGATAATTCATTAGTTCAATCGTAGTTTAACAGCATTTGCATGGGCTTGCAAGGATTCTGCTTCTGCCATTTCAATGATACTTGGACCTATTTCTTGTAGTCCTTTTTGTGAAATGGATTGCAAGGTGATTTTTTTGACAAAACTATCCAAGTTGACACCCGAGTATGCTTTTGCAAATCCATTGGTAGGAAGTGTATGATTCGTTCCTGAGGCATAATCCCCCGCCGATTCTGGCGTGTAATGTCCTAGGAATATAGAACCCGCACTCGTGATGGAATCCGAAAATTCTTCAGCTTTTTCACAAGCCAAAATTAAATGCTCGGCACCATATTCGTTAAGCAATTCTACGGCTTCCTCATTAGAGCCCACTAAAATGAATTTTGAATTCTTCAACGCATTTTCGGCAAACGCTTTGCGAGGTAGCGTCGCTAATTGTGCTTCTAATTCCGTAAAGGTTTGTTGAATGACATTTTCATTCGTACTAATCAATATAACTTGCGAATCGTGCCCATGTTCAGCTTGGGATAACAAATCTGAAGCAATATAAGCTGGATTAGCAGAATCATCTGCAAAAACAGCGACCTCAGATGGCCCTGCTGGCATATCTATGGCAATGCCCATTCGGTTGGCATACATTTTTGCCGCTGTCACATACTGATTCCCAGGACCAAATATTTTATAGACTGCGGGAACACTTTCTGTTCCTTGCGCCATCGCAGCAATTGCTTGAGAGCCGCCTAATTTGAACATCTTAGTTACTCCGCATAATTTAGCAGCATAAAAGATAGCTGGATGCTCGCCCGGTGTACATAAAACGATTTCTTTGCAACCAGCGATTTTAGCTGGGATGGCCAACATCAATATCGTAGAAAATAAGGGAGCCGTTCCACCCGGAATATATATTCCCACACGTTCGATGGGTGAAGATTTTTGCCAACAAAATACGCCCGGACTCGTTTCTATTTTTTGGGTAATATGTTGCTGAGATGCATGAAACTTATAAATGTTGTCATAAGCTACCTGTATCGCTTTTTGAAGAGCTTCAGGAACAAGTTTAGCGTTGGATTCAATTTCAGATTCCGTATAGGCTAGTTGGTCAATTTCCTTTTTATCAAATTGTAAACTTAATGCCTTTAGAGCATGATCGCCATCTCTTTTGACTTGATCAAATACCGATTTAATTAGTTCATCTAACGACTCCCCATCTAATGTGGGTCGGGTAAGAATGGACTTATAGGTTGATCTGTCCGGAAATTTGATAATCGAAAACATCTTATAAAATCATTTTTTCAATCGGTAGAACTAATATTCCTTGAGCACCTGCCGCACGCAAAGCCTCAATGATATCCCAAAAATCATTTTCAGAAATCACCGAATGAATGGATACCCAACCGCTTTCTGCCAGTGGCATGATCGATGGCGCCTTCATACCTGGTAATAGTGCTTTGATATTGGCTGCATCACTTTCTTTAGCATTCAATACCACATATTTCGCATTTTGTCCGCGTTGTACCGAGTCAATACGAAACAACAATTTATCCAATATAGCCTGTTTTTCTGCACTTAATTGTTTGCTAGCGATCAAAACAGCCTGGCTTTGGAAAACGGTTGCTACTTCTTTAAGTCCATTACTTAAAAGTGTTCCTCCCGTTGATACGATGTCGCAGATAGCTTCTGCCAAACCAATGCTTGGTGCGATTTCAACAGAGCCTGAAATCTCATGCGTTGTTACGTTAATACCTTGCTTAGCTAAAAAGGCATTCGTTAAGTTGGGGTAGGAGGTCGCTATATTCTTACCTTCAAAATAGGATAAGTCGGTATATTCTTCATTCCGTGGAATGGCTAAAGACAAACGACATTTAGAAAAACCTAATTCCTTAACAACATCTACTTGTCGAACATGCTCCATGAGTACATTCTCTCCAATGACGCCTAAATCAGCAACGCCATCTTCTACATAACCCGGAATGTCATCATCGCGAAGGAATAAAAATTCAATCGGAAAATTACTTGAAACGGTTTTTAGTTTTGAACCGCCTGATTCAAATTTAATGCCACAGGCTTTAAATAACTTTAAGGATTCTTCGCTTAAGCGTCCTGATTTCTGTACGGCAATTCTAATATTTTGTGACTCCATCTGATTGTATGCTAAAAATAATCAAGCCCCGAAATTCTTCGAGGCTTGACAAAAAAGTTGTTAAATAAACATTTTAAGTGGATCCTCGAGGTATTGTTTTAGGGTCAACAGGAATGCTGCTCCTGCTGCTCCGTCTGCCACACGATGGTCACATGTCAATGTTAATTTCATAATGTTTGTGGCATAGAACTGACCGTTCTTTACACCAACGGTTTCTTTGATTCCACCTACAGCCAAAATACATGACTCAGGCGAATTAATGATTGATGTAAATTGGTCAATGCCAAACATACCTAAGTTACTTACTGTGAAAGTATTACCTTCCCAGTCTTTCGGTTGTAATTGCTTGCTCTTGGCCTTTCCGCCTAATTCTTTCGCTTCTGCTGAGATTTGTGCAATGGATTTCTCATTCGCAAAACGAATCACTGGAACTAATAAACCATCTTCTACGGCTACCGCCATGCCGATGTGTACATGTTTGTTCACACGAATGCGGTCTTCCATCCAGTATGAATTGATTTTTGGATGTTTCGTTAAAGCCAATGCAGTTGCCTTGATCACCATGTCATTAAATGAAATCTTAATAGGTAATACTTCATTCAAACTAACACGCGCTTCAATAGCTTTATCCATATTGATTTCCATCGTTAGATAGAACTCCGGTGCACTGAATTTAGATTCAGATAAACGACGCGCAATGGTCTTACGCATTTGGCTATTCGGAATATCCTCAAAGCTTTCTACACCTGAAACAAAAGTAGACATGGCACCTCCCGTGTTAGGATTGTAGTCTTCCACATCATTTTTCGTGATTCGACCACCTTCGCCTGTACCTTTTATCCAAGTTAAATTATATCCTTTTTCTTTTGCTAACGCGCGTGCTAAAGGGGATGCTTTAATCGAATCCTCCGTAATACGCTCTTTGCTCGCAGTTGGTGCAGCCGATTTTGTTTCAACAGGCTTAGCGACTTCAGCGACTTTAACCGGTTCTGGTGCTGATGCAATTGGTGCCGCAACAACAGGTGCAGGTGCGGCTGATTCAGCTGCTAATATCGGTTGGAAATCGGTCCCTGGTTCACCTACTATAGCAATAATGCCATCCACGATGATTCCCTGTCCTTCTTTTGCTCCAATATATAAAAGCGTACCATCTTCATAATTCTCCAACTCCATGGTCGCCTTATCCGTCTCAACCTCCGCGATGATATCTCCACTCTTCACAACATCACCTTCTTTCTTCAACCACTTGGCAATCACACCTTCCACCATCGTATCGCTCATCTTCGGCATACGAACGGCTTTCGCCTTAATTCCACTTAAATCAATTGCGGGCGCAGCTGCAACAGGCGCAGGGCTAGGAGCCGCTGCTTGTGCAGGAGTAGCTTCTACAGCGGGTGCTGCTGCTACTGCGGCGGCAGGTGCTTGTAATAAGGCTGAATAATCTTCTCCCGGAGTACCCACAACAGCAATAATTCCGTCTACGGGAACTGCTTCTCCTGCTTTGATACCGATATACAACAAAGTACCATCTTCGTAATTCTCTAATTCCATCGTTGCCTTGTCTGTTTCTACTTCGGCGATGATGTCTCCCGACTTAATTACGTCTCCTTCTTTCTTTAGCCAGTTTGCAATAACACCTTCAACCATGGTGTCACTCATCTTGGGCATTCTAATTACTTCAGCCATGCTTTTATATTTGAAATTCAAAAATACGCTTTAAACGCTTATTTTAAAAGATTTTATTAAAAATTATTTACTTTAATCGAGTTTCAAAACAGCCATAAACGCCTCTTGTGGGATTTCTACATTTCCCACCTGACGCATACGTTTTTTACCCTTCTTCTGTTTCTCCAACAATTTACGCTTACGAGAGATATCACCCCCGTAACATTTAGCTAATACATCCTTGCGCAATGCTTTAACGGTTTCACGCGCAATAATTTTTTGACCTATAGCTGCCTGAATAGCAATTTCAAATTGCTGGCGAGGCAATAATTCACGTAATTTTTCACATAATCGCTTGCCCCAATCATACGCTTTATCGCGGTGAACGATGGCCGATAATGCATCTACTTTTTCCCCGTTTAACATGATATCTAGTTTAACCATGTAACCGGGTTCGTAGCCTTTATATTCATAATCCAATGATGCATAGCCACGAGAGATCGTCTTTAAGCGATCGAAGAAATCAAATACAACTTCCGACAATGGCATATCAAACGTTAATTCCACACGATCGGTTGTCAAATATATTTGATTCACCAAAATACCGCGTTTATCCATACACAAGCTCATGATAACACCGGTATATTCGGACTTGGTGATGATTTGCGCTTTAATATATGGTTCCTCAATGACATTGATTAAGTTAGGTTCAGGCAATTCACTTGGAGCTGAAACCCATTGAGTTTCTCCAGCGGTTGTTAGTACCTTGAATTTCACCGAAGGAACCGTTGTGATAACCGTCATGTCAAATTCACGCTCCAAACGCTCCTGCACAATTTCCATGTGCAACATTCCCAAGAATCCACAACGGAAGCCAAAACCTAAGGCTGCCGATGTTTCGGGTTCCCAAACTAAAGACGCATCATTTAATTGGAGTTTCTCCATTGCATCCCGTAAATCTTCAAATTCCGAGGTTTCCACCGGATAGATTCCGGCAAATACCATCGGTTTTACTTCTTCAAATCCTTGAATGGCCGACAAACATGGATTAGCCACATGGGTAATCGTATCACCTACTTTTACCTCTTTGGCTTCCTTGATACCTGAAATCAAATATCCCACGTCACCTGTTTTAATGATTGACTTGGGCTCTTGTTCTAAGCCCAAGGTTCCAATCTCATCCGCAAAGTACTCCTTGCCTGTATTGATAAATTTAACGCGATCCCCTTTTTTGATCTCTCCATTATATACACGAAATATTACTTCAATTCCTCGGTATGAGTTGAATGTCGAGTCAAAGATTAAGGCCTGCAAGGGTTCCGTAGGTTCTCCTTTAGGTGCCGGTACACGTTCTACTACAGCGTCCAAGATATCCTGAATTCCTATACCTTCTTTCCCTGAAGCATGAATGATATCTTCCTTCTTACAGCCAATTAAATCGATGATTTGATCGGATACTTCGTCCGGCATGGCTCCCGGTAAATCGATTTTATTTAATACCGGAATGATCTCCAAATCATGGTTGATGGCCAAATACAGATTGGAAATCGTTTGTGCTTCAATGCCCTGTGAGGCATCCACGATCAATAAAGCTCCTTCACATGCCGCAATCGAACGAGATACTTCGTATGAAAAGTCTACGTGACCCGGTGTATCAATTAAGTTAAATGTATAAACTTCGCCATCTTTGGGGTATTGCATTTGAATGGCGTGCGATTTAATGGTTATGCCACGTTCACGCTCTAAATCCATATCATCCAATAATTGATTCATCATATCCCGCTTTTGGACGGTATTGGTAAACTCAATTAAGCGGTCAGCTAATGTACTTTTACCATGATCAATGTGTGCAATAATGCAAAAATTACGAATGTTTTTCATCTATCTTTTTTACTACTAATATGTTAGGCTAACCCATTGCATCAATAATGCGGAAATGTATCCTCCATAGGTCCCAATTGCATACCCCAATAAGGCCAAGATAACACCCAGAGGCGCCAAACTAGGACTTATTGCCGTGGCTACAACGGAAGCCGATGCAATACCTCCTACATTAGCTTGCGATGCAATGGCCATGTAGTGGTAGGGAGCCTTAATCAATTTTCCAACTACAAATATAGCTAAGCCGTGGATGCTTATCCATATAAATCCGGTAAATAGTAGGAGTGGAGTGGAAAATAAATGACTTAATGATATTTTTAATCCAATGGATGCGATAATAAAATACAAAAATACGGTTGAAATCACGTCGGCGCCCTGTTTGTAAAACCGTCTTAATGAGCTTAAACCTAGAAGTATTCCAGCCAAGGTACACAAAAGGAAAGTCCAAAAGCTTGAATTTAGAAATGAGATTCCGATTAATTCAGCAAGGTATTTACCAAATACATTGCTAAGCATAACGACTAGAAATCCTAAACCTAAGATGTATATAAGGTTTGAGAACGTAAATTTTTTCTCGTTCAAATCTTCTTGCCAGTCTAGATCAATGGAGTTATGATTGTATTTAGCCTTGAAATAGGTGTTAATCTTTTGTTGGAAAGGAATCATAAACAACAAAACGGCTAACCAGGTTTCCCCGAAAAATACATCGACCGTAACGGCTTTGGCTAATTCGTCTGCCTTAGGTAAGAATATAGCATTTAATGCCATTTGATTTGCTGTTCCGCCAATCCAAGATCCAGCGATGGTCGCCATTCCTTTGTAGGATTCAGCATTAAACTCCGAGGGGAAGAATAAATGGCTGATGAATAATGAGATGGGGCCACCAATGATTACACCGAATGCTCCCACTAAAAATAAGATAAGTGGTTGGTTACCAATCGATTTTAGCTTCTTTACTGGAAGACCCAGACTGAAATAAAAGATACAGAAAGGTAAAATCGTTTTTGCCAATGTTCCATTTAAATCACTTTCACCAATGTTGATTATGCCATATTGGACAAATAAGGAAGGCAAAAAATAGCAAAATAATAAAGGGGGAATGACTGAAAAAATCAGCTTGAAAATTCGATTTTCTAATTTGGCCAAGGCGAATATACCTGCCAGCATAATAATTAAACTGATAAAAATCGATAATTCTCCTTGGATCATCCCTTTTTCATTAATGCTTCAATTTCATCTATTTCGATAGGAATATTAGCCATTAAGTTGACAGCCGGCCCATTCGTAATTAATAGATTATTCTCTAGTCGAATTCCGATGCCTTCTTCCCGAATGTAAATTCCAGGCTCGCAGGTTAAAACCATGCCCGCTTCGAAAGGTTTATACTTATCCCAAACATCATGCACGTCTAATCCCAAGTGATGGGCTACGCCATGCATAAAGTACTTTTTGAACAGCGGGTTGTTAGGATCTTGATTTTCAACGTCTTGTCGCGTAAATAAACCCAGTTCAATCAATTGGCCTTCCATGAATTTCTCCACTTCTTTTTGATAATCCACCCAGTAAATGCCTGGTCGCATTAAGTCCGTGGCAAAGTTTAGAACATTAAGTACCGCTTGATATACCTGTCGTTGACGAGGACTAAATTTTCCATTGACAGGAATGGTGCGCGTCATATCCGCATTGTAATTTCCATAACAAGCCCCAACGTCTAATAATAATAAATCACCATCCTTGCATTCTCGCTCGTTTTCAATGTAATGTAAGACGCATGCATTGGCTCCAGATGCTATAATCGGGGTGTAGGCAAATCCGCCGCTGCGCGATTTAATGAATTCATGAATGAATTCTGCTTCGATTTCATTTTCCCACACGCCCGGTTTAGTGAATTGTAGCACGCGACGAAATCCCGCTTCTGTTATATCAATCGCTTTTTGCATGGCGTCTAATTCCGCTTTTTCCTTCTTCATACGCAATGTATTTAGAATAGGAGCTAAGCGACCAATTCGATGTAAGGGATATTTATCTTTGATTTCTAATACCAAACGATCATTTTGAGTTTCAACCAACGAGCTGTTACGCATGTGCTCGTTATCAATCAGATAGATTGTCTCAGCAGAATAGACCAACGTTTTTAAGATAGCCTCAAAATTTGTCGTCCATTGAATATTTTGAATACCACTAATGTTTCGCGCTTCTTCTTTCGTGTATTTGTGTCCTTCCCAAATAGCGATTAGCTCTGATGTCTCCCTGACAAATGCGATTTCTCTTAAATGTGCTTCGGGTGCATCAGGATATATCAATAACAAAGTTTCCTCTTGGTCCAAACCGGATAAATAAAACAAATCCGTTTGTTGTTTAAAGCCCATCGTTCCATCCGCATTGGTAGGCATGATGTCATTCGAACTGATTAGTACCAACGATTTGGGTGGCAATTCAGCTACTAATTTTTGACGATTTTTGATAAATAGTTCGGAAGGAAATGGGCTATAGCGCATATTATTTTTTACACTGGAAAATTATTTCTTCTAAAGGTAAAGCCATCCGTTGGCTTTCTGGTAAACCTAATTTTTCAATCATGTTGACAGAATTAACGGTAAACCCCGACTTTTCTAATTGATGTCCAAAATCACGTCCATAAATACGTAAATGATCATCTTGAAGAAAATGAATTTCACGTTCTTTGGGATCAGTGATACTTGAATCTTCATAAGTCGTTTCTAAATCATAGCGCTGAGGGCTTTGACATAAAGCGAATCCATCGGGTTTTAAGACACGTCGGATTTCTTGCATGCACCGTACGTCATCTTTCACGTGTTCTAACACATGATTACAGAACACCACATCAAATGAATTATCTTCAAATGGAATATGATGCAAATCCATTTTAACTTTGGCCAAAGGGGATTCAATATCAGCCGTAATGTAATTATCTCCCAAATAGTTCTCAAATCGCTCGATGAAGCAGTATTCAGGGGCCACATGAAGCACTTTGGGTTTGGCTGTATAAAAA